>NZ_JBFARO010000209.1:0-9308 GCF_040677125.1 Actinomadura sp. NPDC049382 | reverse complement strand
CTCGCCGACACCGCGCGCGGCCTGCACGCCGGCGCGACCGCGCAGATCTGGCTGATGAGCTCGATCAGCCTGGGCCTGTCCGCGGCGCTGCTCGCCGCCGGCGGCCTCGCCGACGACCACGGCCGCAAGCGGACGTTCGTGATCGGCGCGGCGGCGCTCGCCGCCTCCAGCGTGGCGTGCGCGCTCGCCCCGAACGCGCCGGTGTTCGTCGCGGGCCGGATCGCGCAGGGCGCCGCCAGTGCCGCGCTGCTGGTCACCGGGCTCGGCATCATCGGCGCCTCGTTCGGGCAGGGGCCGCGCCGGGCGCGGGCCACCGGCATGTGGGGCGCGATGGTCGGCCTCGGCATCGCGCTCGGCCCGATCGGCGCCGCCGGGCTGACCGTGCTCGGCGGCTGGCGGCTCTGGTACTGGGCGACGGTCGCGGCGTCCGTCCTGCTCGCCGCCGCGGCGGCCCGCGCGCTGGAGGAGTCCCGGGCCGAGCGGCCGCGCGGCGTGGACGTCCCCGGCCTCGCCACGATGAGCCTCGGCGTCGCGGCGCTGACCGCGGCGATCACCTGGGGCCGCACCGGCTGGACGGCGCCGGGCGTCCTCGCGCTGTTCGCCGCGGCGGCCGTCCTGCTCGCCGCGTTCGTGCTGGTCGAGGCGCGCCGCCGGGAACCGCTGGTCGACCTGGCGCTGTTCCGGCGGCCCGCGTTCCTGCTGTCGGTGACGGGCGCGCTCGCCACCGGGCTCTCCGTGATCGGCATCATGACCTACCTGGCGACGATGATGACCCTGGTCATGGGGCTGTCACCGGTCGAGGCGGCGCTCGTCCTCGCGATCTGGTCCACGCTGTCGTTCGCCGTCGCGATGCAGGCGCACCGGCTCCCGGCGCGGCTGCCCGTCCGGCGCCTGCTGGCCGCCGGGTTCGCGCTCGGCGCCGCCGGCGAGCTCGCGATGGCCGGCCTCGCCCCGGACGGGCACTGGTGGCGCCTCGCCCCCGGCCTCGCCGTCGCCGGCGTCGCGAGCGGCCTCACCAACGCGATGCTCGCCCGGCTGGCCGTGGAGAGCGTCCCCGCGGACCGGGCCAGCATGGGCGCCGGCGCCAACAACACCGCCCGCTACATCGGGGCGTCGCTGGGCGTCGCGATCGTCGGGGCCGTCGCGACCGGCTCCGGGCACGGCCCCGCCGCCCTGGCGCACGGCACCAACACCGCCCTGGTCGTCTCCGCGGTCGCCGGGCTCGCCTACGCCGCCCTCGCCCTGGTCATCCGCGACCGCCGCGCCCCCGCCTAAGCCAGTTCCTCGATGAAGGCAGCGAGCTGGGTCAGGTTGCGGCACTCGAACATCGGCACCAGCTCGCCGTAGCGGGACGCGGCGGAGTCGCCGGTGTCCCACCGGCCGCGCGGCTCGGGGTTCAGCCAGTACGCGTGCCGGGCCCGGTCCACCAGCGACTCCAGGACCGGCAGCGACAGCTCCCCGTAGTTGGAGCGCGCGTCACCGAGGATCAGCAGCGCCGTCTTGGACGTGACGGCGTCGCCGTACCGCTCGTCGAACACCTTGATGGCGTGGCCGTAGTTGGACCGGCCGGTGATCCAGACGAGGTCGGCCTCGGCGGCGAGGCGGGCCATCGCGTCCACGACGTCGCTGCCCGGCGCGAAGTACTTGGTGATCTCGTCGGTGGTGTCGATGAACGCGAACGCGCGGACCTTGCTGAACTGCTCCCGCAGCGCGAACGTCAGCAGCAGCGTGAAGTGCGCGAACGCCGACACCGAGTCGCTGGCGTCGCACAGCACCACCAGCTCGGGCCGGTGCGGGCGCGGCGGCCGGTGGTGGGTGGTGAGCGGCACTCCCCCGCTGGCCAGGGACGCGCGGACCGTCCGGCGGAAGTCCAGCCGCCCGCGCCGGCCGTGCCGCTGCCGCTGCACCAGCCGGGCCGCGAGCCGGCGCGCCAGCGGATGCACCTCGCGGCGCAGCGCCGCCATCTCGGCGCGGCTCGCACCGGCGAAGTCGAGCCGCTCCAGCGGCGGCCGGACGGTGATCCGGGCGGTCCGCTCGACGCCGGTGTCCTCGGCGATGCGGCGGCGCACCTCCGCGCCGACGAGGTCCTGGAACCGGGCGATGCGGTCGCGGAACGTCCGGCGCGCGACCCGCTCGGCCATCCCGCCGCGCTCCTGCCCGCCGAGGACGGCGTTCAGCAGCCGCGCCATCAGCGTGTCCGGCGACAGCGCGTTCAGGACGCCGGAGGAGAACCACGACTCCTGCCCCGGCGTCCGCCCGTACTCGGCGACGGCCGACCGGGCGAACTGCCGCAGGCCCGCGTCGTCGCCGGACAGCAGCAGCTCCGCCAGCTCGTCCCGGCGCGCCCGCACCCGCGGGTCGAGCGCGGGCGGGACGGGCCGCCCGTCGTCGTTCAGCGTCCGCCCCGGGGGCTCCGGCGGCGCCGCCGCGCCGTCCCCGACCGCCGCCGGGAACCACAGGTCGAAGAGCGTGTCGAACGTCGGGCGGTGCTGCGGCCGCTTGACGACCGTCGCGGCGTAGGCGGCGCGCAGCGACTCCCGGTCGAGCAGGTCGATCGCCTGCATGGCGCGGACCGCGTCCAGGCCCTCGGCGACCGACACCGGCAGCCCGGCCCGGCGCAGCTCCGCGACGAACCCCGTGTGCCGGTCGACGAGCGATGCCATGTCAGCCCCGCAGCCCCAGTTCCGTCGCGGCGCGCCGCTGGTCGGAGACGTGCTTGAGGACGACGCCGAGGGTCCGCGCGACGGCGGCCTCGTCCAGTTCGTCCAGGCCGAGGGCGAGCAGCGTGCGCGCCCAGTCGACGGTCTCGGCGATGGACGGCGCCTTCTTGATCTCCAGGTCGCGCAGCGTCCCGACCGTGCGGACGAGCTGCTCGGCCAGCTCCGCCTCGATCCCCGGCACCTGCGCGAGCACGATCTCGCGCTCCCGCTCCGCCGACGGGTAGTCCAGGTGCAGGTAGAGGCAGCGGCGCTTGAGCGCCTCCGACAGCTCCCGCGCCGCGTTGGAGGTGATGAGCACGAACGGGCGGCGCACCGCGCCGACCGTGCCGAGCTCGGGGATCGTCACCTGGAAGTCCGACAGGACCTCCAGCAGCATGCCCTCCACCTCGACGTCGGCCTTGTCGGCCTCGTCGATCAGCAGGACGGTCGGGCCGGTGCGCCGGATCGCCGCTAGTAGCGGCCGCTCCAGCAGGAACTCCTCGGAGAAGATGTCGTCGTGGGTCTGCTGCCAGCCCCGGTCGGCGGGCGACGCCTGGATGGCGAGGAGCTGCTTCTTGTAGTTGAACTCGTACAGCGCGCGGGCCTCGTCCAGCCCCTCGTAGCACTGCAGCCGGATCAGCTCCGCGCCGGTCGAGGCCGCGACGACCTTCGCCAGCTCGGTCTTGCCGACCCCTGCGGGGCCTTCGACGAGCAGCGGCTTGCCGAGCGCCTGCGCGAGGTACACGGTGGTGGCGATCGCCTCGTCCGCGAGGTAGCCGGCCTCGGCCAGCCTCGCCTCGACGTCCGCGGGCGAGGAGAACATCGCGTCGGTCATCCCTTGCCCTTCTTCGCGACGGCCTTCTTGTACTTCTGGTTGGTCCCGGCGAAGACGAGCGTGGACCTGCTCTCCAGCGTGACGCCCCAGTACGAGGCGATCTGCGGGTCGCCGCCCTGCCACGAGAACCGGAACTTGCCGTCCCCCTCGGGGATGGCGGCGCCGCTCCACAGCTTCTGCCCGCCCCGCATCCACACACCGTTGCCGTCCGCCGTGAACTGGAAGTAGTCCTCGGCCGTGCCGACCCAGCGTCCGACGAGCGGCTTGACGTCGGACGGCTTCACCGCCGGCAGCGGCGCCAGCGTCGTGGCCGCCGCGGATGGGCCGCCCGCAGCCGCCCCCTTCTCCCCGCCTCCGCCGCAGCCGCCCAGCGCGAGCGCGGCGGCACTGACGGCACAGACGGCGAGGACGCTCCGACGCGTCACGCGGACCTCCGGGGGGTCTGGGGCGAAAGCGGCAGTGTAATGCGGTTGCTACCTGGGGGGTACCGGCCGGTTCGTCCCACGGGGGGACGCGGCTCCGCCGCCCGCCCGTCTATAACCGGGACATGACGTCCCCACGACTGCCGCGCGAGGACCTCACCGCGGCGATGGCGGCCCGGCGCGAGCTCGGGCCCGACTACGACGAGGCGTTCCTGGAGACGGTCGTCGACCGCATCGAGGAGGCCTTCGACGCGCGCACCGCCGCCGCGCCGCGGCCCCGGACCCGTCCGGCCCCGGAGCCGCGGCGCGGCGGCGAGCGCGATCACAGCCTGGCCATGGCGGTGCTGTCGCTGCTCGCCGCCATCCCGCTGAGCGCGATCGGCGTCGTCAACGCCGGCCTGCCCGGCCTGATCTTCGCCATCGCCGGCGTCGTGCTGGTGAACGTCACCTACACCTTCCGTCCGCGCCGGTAGCGGCGCTACTTGCCGGGCTCGGCGTCGCGCGGCAGCCCGAGGATGCGCTCGCCGATGATGTTGAGCTGCACCTCGGTCGTCCCGCCGTAGATGGTCATCGCGCGGCTGAACAGCATGGCGCGCCCCACGATGCCGCTCTCGGCCATCGGGACCTCGGTCGTGGCGGCCGTGCCCTGCGCCGCCCAGCAGTAGTCGGCGACGTCCTGGTTGAACTGGACGCCGAGGAGCTTGCGGACGCTGGCCTCCGCGCCCGGCTCCACGCCGTTCAGCTGCTTGAGCGTGGTGCGCAGGCCGAGCAGGTCGATCGACTGGCCCTGCGCGACGAGCTTGCCGACCTCGGCCGCGCCGACGGCGTCCGGCTCCCGGTTCGCGAAGAACCGCAGCAGCTCGGGCACGCCCATGCCGAGCCCGCCGCCGGTCGACAGCGACACCCGCTCGTTGGACAGGGTGTTGCGCGCGACCTGCCAGCCCTGGTTCACCTCGCCGACGACCTGCTCGTCCGGGACGAACACGCCGTCCAGGAACACCTCGTTGAACAGCGCGTCGCCGGTCAGCTCGCGCAGCGGCCGGACGTCCACGCCCTCCGCCTTCATGTCGACGAGGAAGTAGGTGATGCCGTCGTGCTTCGGCGCGTCGACGTCGGTGCGGGCGATGCAGAAGCCCCACTGGGCGTGCTGGGCGAGCGACGTCCAGATCTTCTGCCCGGTGAGCTTCCAGCCGCCCTCGACCCGCTCGGCCTTCATCGACAGCGACGCGAGGTCGGAGCCCGCGCCCGGCTCGGAGAACAGCTGGCACCAGACGATCTTGCCCTGCAGCGTCGGGCGCAGGAAGCGCTCCTTCTGCGCGTCCGACCCGTAGCGGACGAGGGACGGCACCAGCCACGCGCCGATCCCGAGGTTCGGGGCCTTGACCTTGGCGGCCTTCAGCTCCTGCTGGATGAGGATCTGCTCGACCGGCCCGGCCTCCCGGCCCCACGGCTTGGGGAAGTGCGGGACGGTCCAGCCCTCGTCGCCCATCCGGGCGGCCAGCGCGTCCTTGTCCTCGATCGCGGCCAGTTCGGCGATCTCGGCGCGGACCCGCTCGCGCAGCGGCTGCGCGTCCTCGTCGAGCTCCAGCACGACCTCGCGGCGGCCGCCGGCGAGGGCGAGCTCGGCGACCTTGGCGGCCCAGTCCTTGGACGGGCCGAGCAGCGCCCGGAGGGTGAGGGCCCGGCGCAGGTAGATGTGCGCGTCGTGCTCCCAGGTGAACCCGATGCCGCCGAGGATCTGGATGGCGTCGCGGGCGGTCTGCACGCCGGCGTCGAGCGCGATCACCGCGGAGACGGCGGCGGCGAACCCGGCTTCCTCGGTGCCCTCGTCCAGCGCGCGGGCGGCGTCCCAGGCGGCGGCGCGGGCCTGCTCCAGCGCGATCAGGCTGCGGGCGGCCTTGTGCTTGACGCCCTGGAACTGCCCGATCGGGCGGCCGAACTGCTCGCGGACCTTGGCGTACTCGGCGGCGGTCTCCACCAGCCACCCGGCGAGCCCGGCCGCCTCCGCGCCGAACAGCGCGGCGGCGAGGTCGGCGACCCGGCCGGCGGTGAGGCCGTCCAGGACGCGGTCGGCGGCGACGGCCACCCCGGACGCCTCGACGGCGGCGACGCGGCGGACCCGGTCCAGGCTCGCGACCGGGGTGACGGCGAGGTCGGCGGCGTCCACCGCGACCCACTGCTCGCCGTCGTCGGCCGCGACCGGCAGGACGACGATGTCGGCGAGCGCGGCGCCGAGCACCGTGCCGGACGTGCCGGACACGACCAGGGAGCCGTCCTCGCGGCGGCCGGTCAGCGCGCCGTCCAGCGCGACCGCGGCCGTCTTGGACCCGTCGGCGAGCGCGGGCAGCAGCTCCGCGCGCAGCTTGGCGTTGCTGGACGCGTCGATGACGGCGCTGGCGAGGACGGTCGGCAGGAACGGGCCGGGCGCGGCGGCGCGGCCCAGTTCCTCCAGCACGACCGACAGCTCCAGCAGGCCGTAGCCCTGCCCGCCGTGCTCCTCGTCCAGGTGCAGGCCCAGCAGGCCCTGCTCCGCCAGGGCGGGCCAGAAGCCCGGCCTGGTCTCCTCGTCGGCGTCCAGCACGGCCCGGACGGCCGTCGCCGGGATGTTGCGCTCGGCGAAGCCGCGCACCGATTCGGCGAGCGCCTCGTGCTCCTCGGTCAGCCCGATGGCCATGCGTCAACCCTCTCTCAGACCCTTTTGACCGAGATTCTAGAACAGGATTCGGATCAGTGGGAGGAGAGGCGGGTCTCAGCTCTCGCGTGTCGCGGCGGCGTCCCGCTCCGCCGCGCCGGCCTCCGCGGGCGCGCCCTCGACGGCCTTGCCGGACTTGCCGCCGCCGACCGCGAGGCTCGCCACGGTGGTGGCGGTGAGCGTCCCGGCGATCACCGCGAGGGACAGCCAGATCGGGATCTCCGGCGCCCAGGCGACACCGTACTCGTGCAGCGCGTGGAAGATCAGCTTGACCCCGATGAAGCCGAGGATGAACGCCAGCCCGTGCGCGAGGTAGACGAGCCGGTCGGTGAGCCCGCCGAGCAGGAAGTACAGCTGGACGAGGCCCATCAGCGCGAACGCGTTGGCGGTGAACACCAGGTACGGCTCGGTGGTCAGCCCGAAGATCGCCGGGATCGAGTCGAGCGCGAACAGCACGTCGGTGGAGCCGATCGCGATCATGACGATGGCCATCGGGGTCAGCAGCCGGCGCCCGCCCTGCTTGGTCGTGAACCTGCTGCCGTCGTACTCGTCGGAGGTCGGGATGACGCGCTTGGCCCACCGCAGCAGGGCGTTCTCGTTGACCTCGTCCTCGTCGTCGCCGCGCACCAGCCCGATCGCGGTCCAGATGAGGAACGCGCCGAAGAGGAAGAACACCCAGGTGAAGGTGGAGATCGCGGCGGCGCCGACCGCGATGAACAGGCCGCGCAGCAGCAGCGCGATCACGATGCCCGCCATCAGCACGGTGTGCTGCGCCTGCTTCGGCACCGCGAACCGGGCGAGGATCACCATGAAGACGAACAGGTTGTCGACGCTGAGGCTCTTCTCGGTGACGAACCCGCCGAAGTACTCGCCGGCGTACCGGCCGCCGGCGAAGAGCCAGACGCCGACGCCGAACGCCACCGCGAGGCCGATGTAGATCGTGGACCAGAACGCGGCCCTGCGGGTGGTGAACTCCCGCGTGTCGTTGCGGTGGATCAGGAACAGGTCGGTGGCGATGACGGCGAGGATGCCTGCGATGGTGAGGCCCCACACCAGCGGGGACACGGACAACGTGAACACCTCCAGCGGACACGAACGAGCGCTGGAGGTCTCTCCCGCCCTGAAGAGAATGCGGGCCGCGGAACCCGGGCCGGCATGGGCCGACCGTACTGACGAGAACCGCGCGCGGGGATACTCCCCTCCACTTGCCTACTTGAACGCGGGCCGCGGCGGGGCGGTTCCCGGTCCGGCGGTCTTTTTCCGAGCCCGTTCCGAACCCTGTCCCCGGTTCGGGCGTCTAACGCCCGGCGGCCAGCTCCCGGTAGACCCCGGCGAGCTGCTCGACGGCGTCGTCCTCGCCCGGCAGCGCCGCCGCGCGCTCGGCGGCCGCCGAGCCCAGCCGCGCCGCGAGCGACGGGTCGTCCAGCACCCGGCTCACCGCGCGCTCCAGCGCCTCCGGGTCGCCCGGCGGCACCAGCAGCGCCGCCCTGCTCTCCGGCCCCTGCAGCAGCGACCCCCCGGCGGGCCGCGGCTCGGCGCCCACCATGCCGGGGATGCCGCCGACCCGGGTCGCGACGAGCGGCCGCCCGGCCCGCAGGATCTCCTGGACGATCAGCGGCTGCCCCTCCCACACGCTCGGCAGCACCGCCACGTCGCACGCGGCCAGCAGCCCGGGGACGTCGGAGCGGTGGCCGAGCAGCCGGACGGGCAGGTCCTCCGCCTCGATCCGGGCGCGCAGCTCGCCGGCCAGCGGGCCGTCCCCGGCGATCGCGACCAGCGGCCGCGGGGTTCGGGCCGCCCAGACAGCGGCGGCGTCCAGCAGCGTCGGCAGGCCCTTCTGCGCGGCGAGCCGCCCCACCGTCAGGATCAGCGGCCGGTCCCCCACGCCCAGCTCGGCGCGCAGGTCGGCGCGCGCGGCCGGGCCCGGCTGCGCCGTCGGCGCCGGGGCGGGCACGATCGCGTGCCCCACCGACCGGGCGCCGAGCGCGCGCATCCGCTCCTCCAGGTCGGGCGAGACGCCGAGGACGCGGGCGGCGCCGCGCGCGACGACGCGCTCCAGCGCCCCGTAGATCGCGGCGGTCCGGCCACCCGTGATGACCGCGTTGTGCAGGGTGACGACCAGCGGCGGCCCGCCCCGGGAGAACCGCAGCGGGCCCGGCGCGACCCGCGCGCCCGCCGCCACCGCGAGCGCCCCCGCCCGCAGCCCGTGCGCGTGCACGACGTCGGCGCCGCGCAGCAGCGACCGCAGCCGCGCCACCGCCCGCGCGTCGTGCACCGGGCGCGGCCGGTCGGCGAGGTCGACCTCGGCGAACCGGGCCCCGGCGGCGCCGAACCCGAACTGCTCCTCGGTCCGCGCGGGCCCGCACACCAGCACCCGGGCGCCGCGGCCGGCGATGCCCGCCGCCACCGACCGGACGTGCCGCCCGACGCCGCCCGCGCTCGTGCCGAGGACGAGCGCGACGCGCAGGCCCTCCAGGTCCCGGCCGTCAGCCATGGCGTGTCACCTTCCGGGTGAGGACGGCGCGCAGGTCGCGGCCGTCGATCATGAATGCGAGCAGCAGGAACACCGCGCCCGCGACCAGCGCGGCGAGGGCCCCCGTCCCGACGTTGCGCAGCTCGCCGGCCGCGCCGGTGCCGCCGGGGCCGAGCAGCGCCGCGAC
>NZ_JBFARO010000208.1:0-9387 GCF_040677125.1 Actinomadura sp. NPDC049382 | reverse complement strand
GAGGCCCGGCACGAGACCTGCGTGTTCCCGAGCTGCAACCAGCCAACCCACCGCTGCGACCTCGACCACACGGTCCCGTGGCGGCCCGGGACCACCTGCCGCTGCAACCTGGCTCCGCTCTGCAGACGCCACCACAGGTTGAAACAGCGCCCAGACTGGCGACTCGTCCAAGTCTGGCCCGGTCTGCTGATCTGGGTCGCACCCTCGGGTGCCTGGTTCATCGTCCGCCCCGACCGGCGGTAGCAGCCGCGCCGCGAGCCTCAGTGCTTCAGGGTTGCCAGCAGAGCCGCGAATTCGTCACGTCCCACGATGAGCTTGGGGCCGTCCGGGTTCTTGGAGTCGCGGAAGGCGATCGTCCGGGGGAGACGGCCGACCTCGACGCAGTCACTCCCTGCCTGGGTACCGCTATGACTGCTCTTGCGCCACATCGTCGTCACTGAACGCCTCCATAGCCGTCCTGATCAGGTCTTTCGACCTGTGCTCGGGGAGAGCCTTCGCACTTATCCGTGCGAACAGGATCGCGTATTCCGCGACCTCCGTGGGAGACGATATAAGCCGACCGCCACCGAGCGACTCGGTGTAGGCGACCTCACCGAAGTCGTCGCCCGTGACGAGCTTCACGCCACCGTCCAGGCCCGGATGCGCACCGGTCTCGAAGGTCTGCGGAATCACGTGGACGACGATGTTCGGCCGCTCCGCCATTTCGAGGACGTGTGCGAGTTGCTCCCGCATAATGCGCGGGCTTCCCACAGGCCAGCGCAGAGCGGTCTCGCTCAACGTCACCAGGACGAATGCTCGGTCGAGGACGCTCTTTCGATTCATCCGCTCGGCCACGGACGGCTCGGGGTCGGGAACGCCTCCACCGGTCAGGAGGGCTCGGGCGTACTCTTCCGTCTGGAGCAGGCCGGTGATCACCTGGGGCTCGAAGATCCGGATGATTCGAGCCCGTTGCTCGAAGGTCGAGAGTTGGGCCAGCCACTGGGGGTCGTGGCCGATGCTGGCGTACCAGACCAGGATCGAGAAGACTCCGCCCGTCTCCCACGCCTTGTCGAGCAGGGCCGCGCGTTGGGCGTCCAGGCGCTCTATGCCGTTCTCGATGCGTGAAACGGTCGCCTTGCTCGCGGTGATGACGCGTCCCACCGCTTCGCCCGACAGCCCGCGCTGGTTGCGGCAGAAACGCAGGTAGTAGGCGACGAAGGACCACATGCTGCTCTTCGGGTCCGGCGGTTCGTTGGTGGCCATGGGGGGTGGGCCTCCGCGTTCCGTGTTGTTGTGACTGCGCTGCGTACGCGTGCCAACTTAGCGTGACCGCGTGACTCTGTGTCGTGATTCGAACACAGGCTCACTCGAAGGTCTCAGCGATGTTCACTGCACTTGCCCCGGAGGGGGCGTCGCCGCTCGTTCTCGAACCCAATGACCAGGCGCCCCGGCTCGCCCGGGTGTTCGTCGCGGAGCTCTTCGCCGGGTGGGGGATCGAGGACGACTACGTGGGGCGGCTCGTGGTCTGCGAACTCGTCACGAACGCGTACCGGCACGGTGAGGGGCCGATCGTCGTGCGGGTGCTGCGGGACGAGCGCGACGGGCTCCCGGTGATCGAGGTGTGGGACGGCGGTGAGGAGCGGCCGGTTGTCCGGGCGCAGAACTATGCGGCCGTGTCGGGACGCGGACTCCAGCTCATGGCGGAGATCGTCCATGCGTGGGGCGTCCGGCCCCTCAATGAGGGCGGGAAGATCGTGTGGGCGAAGCTCGCCTGCGATTGACCTCCCCCGGCTGAGGGCGACGTGTACGCGGGCGTTCACCAGTCGAGGAGTAGGCCGTAGCCCTCTTCGGCGGCCTCTTCCATCCAGTGGAGTGTTTCGTCCGGGGAGTCGTCGTCCAGGAACTCGCTGAAGGACGGCGGCTGCGTCACGTGCACCTTCTGGTTGGCGGGCACGCGCCGGTTCCACTCCCGCGCGAGGCGGATGTAGGGCACGGCATCGATGGGGGCCGCCTGGTTCTCGCCACCCCAGCGGGGTGCCGGGCCTACGGCGGGGGACGGTAGCGACAGAATGTGTTCGCGCACGTCCACCAGTCCGGGACGGACGGCCCACGCGTTCGTGCGCGAAACCGCGTTCAGGGCCCGCTGCCGGAGCGACGTCCACTCGTCGGCCAGGCGTCGGCTCGTCGTGTAGGCGTGCCAGGCGCGCAGGTACGGCCGGTGCCCGCCGTCCCGGACCTCCTCGACGTGGGTTCGCCACCGCCGGAGGTGCTCGGCCAGCTCGTCCGGCGGGAAGCTCCGGTACATGGCGAACCGCCATTCGGCGGGCAGCAGGGGGGTGAGGACGAGCGCGATCACCCGGTGCGAGTTCCCGGCGCCGGTGTCGACGTCCACCATGTCGGTGATGTCGGGTCCGTTGGCGGGCGCGGGAGGGTCCAGGTGGCCGAACTCGTCGGGGAACCAGCCTCCGGACGCCGCGAAGGCCGCCCGCTGGGCCCGGACGGCCGCCCCGAGGGCGGCGGCGCCGGCGTCGGGGCGGAGGCGCATGCGGTACCAGTCGACGCCCATGCCGACGCATCGTAGGGTGCAAGTAGCTTGATGTCGAGATAAATTGGGGATAGCTTGACGTCGAGAGAAAACCTGCGGAAGTTAGGCTGCCCTGGTTGCCGGTCATGTCCGCGACTAGGGCAGGATCAAGGTAGACGAGACCACCCGCCCCGCCGCTCCGAGCCGGCCCAGGGGACGGGAGTACTGAAGATCAAGACGAGCGCCGCGCGCTCATGTCCCGGACCGGACGCGCGGTGGCGACGGAGGAGGAGTCCGTGTCCGCGAACAGCTTCGGCAGCCGTGACAAGCTGCAGGTTGGCGACAAGTCGTACGACATCTATCGGCTGGACGCCGTCGAGGGCGCGGCCCGTCTCCCGTACAGCCTGAAGGTGCTGCTGGAGAACCTGCTGCGCACCGAGGACGGCGCGAACGTCACCGCCGAGCACATCCGCGCGCTCGCGCAGTGGGACTCCCAGGCCCAGCCGAGCAAGGAGATCCAGTTCACCCCCGCCCGGGTGATCATGCAGGACTTCACCGGCGTGCCCTGCGTCGTGGACCTCGCCACCATGCGCGAGGCCGTGCGCGACCTCGGCGGCGACCCCACGAAGATCAACCCGCTGGCGCCGGCCGAGATGGTGATCGACCACTCCGTCATCGTCGACTACTTCGGCACGCCGGAGGCGTTCCAGCGCAACGTGCAGCGCGAGTACGAGCGCAACAAGGAGCGCTACCAGTTCCTGCGCTGGGGGCAGACGGCGTTCGACGAGTTCAAGGTCGTCCCGCCGGGCACCGGCATCGTCCACCAGGTGAACATCGAGCACCTGGCGCGCGTAGTGTTCGACCGCAACGGCACCGCCTACCCCGACACCTGCGTCGGCACCGACTCGCACACCACGATGGAGAACGGCATCGGCGTGCTCGGCTGGGGCGTCGGCGGCATCGAGGCGGAGGCCGCGATGCTCGGCCAGCCGATCTCGATGCTCATCCCGCGCGTCGTCGGCTTCAAGCTGACCGGCGAGCTGCCCGCCGGGACGACCGCGACCGACCTCGTGCTGACCATCACCGAGATGCTCCGCGAGCACGGCGTCGTCGGCAAGTTCGTCGAGTTCTACGGCGAGGGCGTGCACGCGCTGCCGCTGGCGAACCGCGCCACGATCGGCAACATGAGCCCCGAGTTCGGCTCCACCTGCGCGATCTTCCCGATCGACGACGAGACGCTGAAGTACCTGCGGCTCACCGGCCGCGACGAGGAGCAGATCGCGCTCGTCGAGGCGTACGCCAAGGCGCAGGGCCTGTGGCTCGACCCGTCCGTGGAGCCCGACTTCTCCGAGTACATGGAGCTGGACCTCGGCACGGTCGTCCCGTCGCTGGCCGGCCCGAAGCGCCCGCAGGACCGCATCGCCCTGTCCAACGCCAAGGCGACCTGGCGGCGGGACGTGCAGAACTACGTCGAGAGCGTCCTCGGCGCGCTGGACGAGGCGTCCAACGAGAGCTTCCCCGCCTCCGACACCCCGGCGATCATGCAGGAGACCGCGGGCGACAAGCCGCGGCACGTCGACGCCAACGGGTCCGGCCGGCCGCACAAGCGCGTCGCGGTGAAGCTGGAGGACGGCACCGAGTTCGAGCTCGACCACGGGCACGTCGCCGTCGCCGCGATCACCTCCTGCACCAACACCTCCAACCCGTACGTGATGATCGGCGCGGCGCTGCTGGCCAAGAACGCGGTGGAGAAGGGCCTCACCCGCAAGCCGTGGGTGAAGACCTCGCTCGCGCCCGGCTCGCAGGTCGTCACCGACTACTACGAGCGCGCCGGCCTCACCCCGTACCTCGACAAGATCGGCTTCAACCTCGTCGGGTACGGCTGCACCACCTGCATCGGCAACACCGGCCCGCTGCAGCCGGAGATCTCCAAGGCCGTCAACGACAACGACCTGGCGGTCACCGCGGTGCTGTCCGGCAACCGCAACTTCGAGGGCCGCATCAGCCCCGACGTGAAGATGAACTACCTGGCGTCGCCGCCGCTCGTCATCGCCTACGCGCTGGCCGGGACGATGGACATCGACATCCTCAACGACCCGATCGCCGAGGGCACCGACGGCCCGGTGTACCTGCGCGACATCTGGCCCGCGCCGGAGGAGGTCTCCGCGATCGTCGAGTCGTCCATCGGGCAGGAGATGTTCACCGAGAGCTACGCCGACGTCTTCAAGGGCGACGAGCGCTGGACCGGCCTCGACATCCCGACCGGCGACCTGTTCGAGTGGGACGCCGCCTCCACCTACGTCCGCAAGGCCCCGTACTTCGACGGCATGGGCGCCGAGCCGGAGCCGGTCACCGACATCCACGGCGCCCGCGTGCTGGCGAAGCTGGGCGACTCGGTCACCACCGACCACATCTCGCCGGCCGGCGCCATCAAGGTCGGCACCCCCGCCGCCCAGTACCTCCAGGACAACGGCGTCGAGATCCGGGACTTCAACTCCTACGGCTCGCGCCGCGGCAACCACGAGGTCATGATCCGCGGGACGTTCGCCAACATCCGGCTCCGCAACCAGCTCCTGGACGGCGTCGAGGGCGGCTACACCCGCGACTTCACCCAGGAGGGGGCGCCGCAGGCGTTCATCTACGACGCCTCGCGCAACTACATCGAGCGCGACATCCCGCTCGTGGTCATCGCGGGCAAGGAGTACGGCTCCGGCTCGTCGCGCGACTGGGCGGCCAAGGGCACCGCGCTGCTCGGCGTCCGCGCCGTCATCGCCGAGTCCTACGAGCGCATCCACCGCTCGAACCTGATCGGCCTCGGCGTCCTGCCGCTGCAGTTCAAGGACGGCGAGTCCGCCGAGTCGCTCGGGCTGACCGGCACCGAGACCTTCGACATCACCGGCGTCACCGCGCTCAACGAGGGCGGCGTCCCCGAGGAGGTCACGGTCAAGGCCGACGGCAAGGAGTTCACCGCCACCGTCCGC
This sequence comes from Actinomadura sp. NPDC049382, assembly GCF_040677125.1. Classification (NCBI taxonomy): domain Bacteria; kingdom Bacillati; phylum Actinomycetota; class Actinomycetes; order Streptosporangiales; family Thermomonosporaceae; genus Actinomadura; species Actinomadura sp. NPDC049382. The sequence continues at coordinate 3,903 of NZ_JBFARO010000208.1, read as the reverse complement.
ATCGACACCCCCGGTGAGGCGGACTACTACCGCAACGGCGGCATCCTGCAGTACGTCCTGCGCAACCTCATCCGCAAGTAACCCGCACCACCGCGACGGGCCGCTCCCTTCCGGGGGCGGCCCGTTCCGCGTTCAGTGGTCGATGGCGAGGCGCAGGCCGAAGCCGACGAAGGCGACGCCGGTGAGCTGCTGGAGGCGGCGCTTCACGGCGGGGCGGGCGAGGGCGCGGCGGGCGGCTCCGGCGGCGCCGACGATGGCGGCCAGCCACAGCAGGCTCTCGGCGGCGTGGATGACCGCGAACAGCATGCTCGTCCAGAACACCGAGGCGCCGTCCGGGACGAACTGCGGCAGCAGGCTCATGTAGAAGACGCCGACCTTGGGGTTCAGCAGGTTGGTGGTGAGGCCCGTGCGGAACGCGGTGAGGCCGGACGTCCGCGCCTCCGGGGGCTCGGCGGCGTCCCGCGTGCGGCGGCGGGCGGTCCAGAGGGCGCGCGCGCCGAGCCACAGCAGGTAGCAGGCGCCCGCGACGCGCAGCACGTCGAACGCGAGGCGGGACGCGGCGAGCAGCGCGGTCAGCCCCACCGCGCTCGCGAGCGCCCAGCACATCAGCCCCGTCACCACCCCGGCGGACGCGAGGAGGCCGGTGCGGCGCCCGGCGGCCACGGTGCTGCGCAGGACGAGCATCGTGTCGACGCCCGGCGTGATCGTCAGGAGCGCGGCCATGGCGGCGAAGGCGAGACAGGCGGTCTGCACTGGGTAATGATCCCCTGGTGACTCCGAAGCGACAAGAAGGCTGAACATGAACAATATCGGCGAACTGGACGTCTTCCCGCTCTGCCTGGGCGGCAACGTCTTCGGATGGACCGCCGGCAAGGAGCGCTCGTTCGAGATCCTGGACGCCTACGCGGCGGCCGGCGGCAACTTCGTCGACACCGCCGACTCCTACACGGCGTCCGCGCCCGGCAACAGCGGCGGCGAGTCCGAGGCGATCATCGGGGAGTGGACGCAGGCGCGCGGCAACCGCGACGACATCGTCATCGCGACCAAGGTGGGCCGCCACCCTCAGCGCAGGGGCCTCGCCCCCGCCACCATCAAGGCCGCCGCCGACGACTCGCTGCGCCGGCTCCGCACCGACCGCATCGACCTGTACTACACGCACTTCGACGACCCGTCCGTGCCCGTCGGGGACATCATGACGGCGCTGGACGAGCTCGTCACCGCCGGCAAGGTCCGGCAGATCGCGGTGTCGAACATCGAGCCCGACCGGCTCGAAGCGTCGCTGGCGTTCAGCGAGCGCGAGGGCACCGCCCGGTACACCGCCATCCAGCCGCAGTACAACCTCGTGTCCCGCGACACCTACGAGGGGCCGCGCCGCGACCTCGCCGAGCGGTACGGGCTGGCCGCCGTCCCCTACTACGGCCTCGCCTCCGGCTTCCTGACCGGCAAGTACCGGCCCGGCGCCACGGTGGACAGCGTGCGCGCCGGCCGCGCCGCCGGGCACCTGGAGACCGAGCGCGGGCAACGCGTCCTCGCGGCGCTCGACATCGTCGCCGAGGAGCAGGGCGCCGCCGTCGCGACCGTCGCGCTGGCCTGGCTCGCCGCGCAGCCGACCGTCGCCGCGCCCATCGCCAGCGCCCGCACCCTCGACCAGCTGCCGCCGCTCGTCGAGGCGGCCCGCACGACCCTCACCGACGACCAGCTCAAGCGCCTCACCGAGGCGTCCGCGTGATCCCGGCCGGGCGGTGATCCCCACCGGCAGGGCCGGGCGGTAGCGTCGGCGGGCGTGCCCCCTCTCGACTTCCTCCTCATCGGCGGGCTGGCCGCGCTGGCCGGCGCGATCGTGCAGGGCAGCGTCGGCCTCGGCGTCGGCCTGGTCGCGACGCCGGTCGTGACGCTGCTGTACCCGTCGCTGATGCCGGGCGCGATCCTGGTCGTCGCGCTCGTCCTCCCGCTCGCGACGCTCGCGCGGGAGGTCGGGCACGTCGACTCGCGGGGGCTCGGCTGGGCGGTCGGCGGCCGGCTCGCCGGGACGCCGTTCGGGGTGTGGCTGGTCGCCGCCGTCCCCGCCCGCGTCCTCGGCGTCGTGATCGGCACCGTCGTGCTCGCCGCGCTCGCGATGACGGCCGGGTCGCGGGAGGTGCCGCGCAACCGCCGGACGCTCGCCGCCGCCGGGGTCGTCTCCGGCACCACCGGGACCGCGTCCGGGATCGGCGGCCCGCCGCTGGCGCTGCTCTACCAGCGCGAGAGCGGCCCCCGCGTGCGCGCGACGCTCGCGCTGTACTTCGCCGGCGGCACGCTGCTGTCCCTCGTCGTCCTCGGCGCCGCCGGGCACCTGCCCGCCCGGCAGGTCGTCGCGGGCGCGGCGCTGCTGCCGTTCGTCCTCGCGGGCTTCCTCGTCGCCGGGCCGCTGCGCCGCCGCCTGGACGCCGGACGGCTCCGGGTGGCGCTCCTCATCGTCGTCGGGACGTCCGCGGTGGTGCTGATCGTCCGTAATCTGGTCTGATGCGTCCCACGAAGGCCGACCTGGAGGCCGCCCGCGACCGGGTCATCCCCGACGTCCTGCCGCCGGACGGCGGGACGCTCCGCGTGCTGTTCAGCGGCATCAACCCGGGCCTGTACTCCGGCGCGACCGGGTACCACTTCGCGCGCCCCGGCAACCGCTTCTGGCCGGCGCTGCACCGCTCGGGCTTCACCGACCGCCTCCTGGACCCGTCCGAGCAGGACCTCCTGCCCGGCTACGGCCTCGGCATCACGAACCTGGCGCACCGCACCACCGCCCGCGCCGACGAGCTGACCGACGCCGAACTCCGCGAGGGCGGACGGCGCCTGCACGCGCTCGTGGAGCGCCACCGCCCCGCCTACCTGGCGGTCGCCGGCGTCACCGCCTACCGCACCGCCTTCGGCCGTCCCCGCACGCAGATCGGCCCGCAGGACGAGGAGTTCGGCCCGGCGAGGCTCTGGGTCCTGCCGAACCCGAGCGGTCTGAACGCGAACTGGCCGCTCGACCGCATCGCCGCCGAGTTCGCCCGCCTGCGCGCCGCCGCCGACGCCCTCAGGGGTTGAGGGCGAACATGGTGTTGACCTCGTTGACCAGGGTGGGGGTCGGCTGCCAGAGGTCGGTGCGGCCGAGGGCCACGATGGGGCGGGGGAGGGGCCGGACGCCGGTGAGGTGCCAGTGGTGGTGCCCGCGCTCCGCCCAGGGGCCGCAGTCGCAGGCGCCGCCGCGGGCCGCCGCCGAGCAGACGTCGTCGAGGTCGGCGACGGCGATCACGGCGCCGATGGTGGCGAGCGGGTCGCGCGGGTCCCAGCCGGCGGCCTGGACGAGCGGCGAGTCGCACGCCTTCAGGTCGACGCGCATGGAGGCGTGGATGAGGAGCGGGCCGCGGTAGGCGGTCGGCAGGCTCTGGTTCGAGACGGACTTGCCGCCACGCGCGATCGCGAACGCCCAGGGCTGCTGAACACTCATCGCCTGCACGCGGCCACCTCCATCACACTCGCCCGGTCTCCGTCGACCCGGGATCGACGGGGCTCCGGCGGGACGCCGGTATGCCGCGCGACGATGCCCGAGAGGCTAGGCGCATCTCGGCTGAATTGCCAACGGAGCGGTCGAAAGGGTTGATGTCCGTCACGGGACGGCTGCCGGGCCGTTGGGTTCCCATGCGGATCTCCTTCGATCACCCATGTGACGCTTGAGACGGGTGTTGGGTTGACGCGTTCGTCACCCCTTGAGCGCGCCCGCCATGAGGCCCCGCATGAAGAACCGTCCGAGCAGCAGATACACCAGCAGGGTCGGCAGCGACGCCAGCAGAGCCGAGGCCATCTGCTGGTTGTACTGGACGGCGACCGCGCCCGAGCCCGCGGTGTTGTTCAGCATCACCGTGACCGGCCAGCTGTCGGGGGCGC
>NZ_JBFARO010000207.1:0-9414 GCF_040677125.1 Actinomadura sp. NPDC049382 | reverse complement strand
CGCGGCGGGCGCGCCGGACGGGCGGGCGGCGGCCGCGCGCCACCGGGCGAGGCGGCCGGCGGCCTCCTCCAGCGCGGCGCCGGTCCACTCCCAGTCGGCGCGGTAGTGCCGGGCCAGCAGCGCCAGCCGGATCGCCATCGGGTCGGCGCCGGCCTCCCGCAGCTTCGACACGAACACCAGATTGCCGCGCGACTTCGACATCTTCTCGCCGTCCAGGCCGACCATCCCGGCGTGGACGTAGGCGCGGGCGTGGGGGCGCTCGCCGGTGGCGACCTGGGCGTGCGAGGCGCTCATCTCGTGGTGCGGGAACGCCAGGTCCGAGCCGCCGCCCTCGACGTCGAACGCCATGCCGAGGTACTCCACGGAGATCGCCGAGCACTCCACGTGCCAGCCGGGGCGGCCCTCGCCGAACGGCGACTCCCAGCCGGGCTCGCCGGGGCGGCGCGCCATCCACAGCAGCGCGTCGAGCGGGTCGCGCTTGCCGGGCCGGTCCGGGTCGCCGCCGCGCTCGGCGAACAGCGGCGCCATGGCGGCGCGGTCCAGCCGGCTGACCGCGCCGAAGGACGGGTCGGCGGCGACCGGGAAGTAGACGTCGCCGTCGACCTCGTAGGCGGCGTCGCGGCCGCGCAGCTTCTCGATCATCTCCACCACGAGGGGGATCGCCTCGACCGCGCCGATGTACTGGTCGGGCGGCAGGATCCGCAGCGCCGTCATGTCCTCGCGGAACAGCTCGATCTCCCGGTCGGCGAGGGCGCGCCAGTCCTCGCCGGTCTGCTGGGCACGTTCCAGCAGCGGGTCGTCGACGTCGGTGGCGTTCTGCACGTAGTGGACGCGGTGGCCGAGGTCGCGCCAGACCCGGTTGACGAGGTCGAAGGCCAGGTAGGTGTTGGCGTGGCCGAGGTGGGTGGCGTCGTAGGGGGTGATGCCGCACACGTACATCCGGGCGGTGTCGCCGGGAGCGGTGGGGCGCGCCGTGCCGGTGCCCGTGTCGTGGAGGCTCAGCGGACGGTCGGCGGCGGGCAGGCCCGCGGCGGGCAGGCTGGGGACTTCGGAGGCGGGCCACGATCGCATACCGAAAGCTTATCCATGCGCAGCTCGCGCGCTTACTCCGAGATCATGTGATGTGTCCCCCGGTGCCGGGAGCGCCCGCCGGGCGGGACGCGCCGGGCGAGGCCCGTCAGGCGAGGCGGACGCGCGGGTCCAGGACGGCGTAGCCGACGTCCACCACGAGGTTCGCGACGGTCACCGCGAACGTCACCAGCAGCGTCACCCCGATGATCACCGGGGTGTCGCCGGCCGCGATGGACTGGTAGACCAGCTGCCCCACGCCCTGCAGCCCGAACACCTTCTCGGTGACGATCGTGGAGCCGATCAGGGCGCCGAGGTCGATGCCGAGCTGGGTGGCGACCGGGGTCAGCGCCGCCCGCAGCGCGTGCCGGCGGACGACGCGGCCTTCGGACAGGCCCTTGGCGCGGGCCGTGCGGACGTAGTCCTCGCCGAGGACGTCCAGCATGGCGCCGCGGGTGAGGCGCGTGTAGGCGGCCATCATCAGGAACGCCAGCGCGAACCACGGCAGGACCATCCGGCGCAGGAAGTGCTCCTGCAGCGGCGGGCCGGCCTCGAAGACGTGGACGCCGCCCGCGCCGAGCCCCGCCGTGAACAGGTACAGCAGCGCCAGCGCCATCACGAACGGCGGGGTGGACAGGCCCGCCGCCACGAACACGGTGACGGCCCGGTCCCACGGGCCGCGGGCCCGCGCGGCGCCGGACACCCCGGTGGCGACGCCGCCGGCGAACCACAGCACCGCCGCGCCCGACACCAGGCACAGCGTCGTCGGGAGCCGCTCGCCGATCAGCTCCGTGACCGGCGTCCCGTTGACGTAGGAGTCGCCGAGGTCGCCGCGCGGCAGCCGCGCGAGGAACTCCCAGTACTGGACGAGGAGGGGCCGGTCCAGGCCGAGGTTGGCGCGGATCTGGGCGAGCGTCTCGGCGGTCGCGCGGGGGCCGCCGATGACGTGGTCCACCGGGACGGGCGACGCGTGCAGCATCACGAACGTCATCGTGGACACCAGCCACAGCACGACGGCCGCGTACAGCACGCGGCGCAGGACGAACCGGGGCACGGGCGGGTCACCTCCCGGCGGCGGCGCGGTCGCCGCGGGGGTCGAGGGCGTTGCGGACGCCGTCGCCGAGCAGCGTGAACGCCAGCGTGGTCGCCAGCAGCAGGCCGCCGGGGACGGCGAGCAGCCACCACGCGGTGCGGAACACGTCGCCGCCCTCGGCGAGCATCGACCCCCAGCTCGGCATCGGCGGCCGCACCCCGACGCCGAGGAACGACAGCGTCGCCTCCGACACGATCGAGGACGGGATCAGCAGCGAGGTCAGCACGGTGATCTGCGCGGCCAGGTTCGGCAGCACGTCGCCGACCATGATCCGGGCGTTGGAGGCGCCGAGCGCGCGGGCCGCCTCGATGAACTGCCGCTCCTTCAGCGACAGCACCTGGCCGCGGATGGTGCGGCCGTAGGCGGCGAACGAGAAGAACGCGATGACGAGGACGGTCATGGCGAGGCTCGCGCCGGGCGAGGAGATCCGGAAGGTGCTCGCCAGCATGATCGCCACGAGCAGGTAGGGCAGCGCGAGGATCATGTCCATCAGCCGGGCCAGCAGCGCGTCCAGCGCGCCGCCGGCGAACCCGGCGAGGGTGCCGGCGAGGGTGCCGGCGGCGGAGGCGAGCACCGCCGCGCCGATCCCGGCGGTCAGCGAGATCCGCGCGCCGTAGGCGGCGCGGACGAGGACGTCGCGGCCGAGCTGGTCGGCGCCGAGCGGGAACCGGGCGCCGGGGCCGCGCGGCTGCCCGCCCGCGTCCAGCCCGGTGCCGGGGAACGTCGCGTCGTAGGGGTGGCCGGTCAGGTGCGCCCACAGCGGCGCCAGCGCCGCGAACGCCATGACGGCCAGCAGCACGGCGAGGGCGGCGAGGGCGGTGCGGTCGCGGCGGAACCGGTCCCAGGCGAGCCGGGACGGGCTGCGCCCGTGCACCGGCTCCGGGACGGCGGCGTCCGCGGCGGTATCGGGCGGCGGCGGCCTGCGGGTGCCGAGGTCGGCGTAGCCGGTCATGAGAACGTGACCTGGTTGAGGTCGTAGGCGCGGTACTGGGGCAGGTAGCGGGCGTTCTCGACGCGCGCGGACCGGAAGATCGGGGTGCGCGGGTTGATGAGCGGCACGACCGGGGCGCTCTCCATGATGCGGCGGTCGGCCTGCGCCCAGAACCCGGACGCGTCGGCGACGTCGCGGGCGCCGAGCGCCTGGTCGATGAGGCGGTCGACGGCGGGGTCGTCGAAGCCGCCGTAGTCGGTGGAGTTGGGGCCGTAGTGGCGGCCGTCGAACAGCGGGACGATCGTGGTGCGGCCGTTGTTGCCGTACCAGTCGGGCACCCAGCCGGGCGCGGCGATGTCCCATTTCCCGGCGCGGGCGTCGGCGGGGGTGGCCAGGGTCGAGGAGTAGAAGGCGCCGCTGGTGTCGGGGCGGGTCTCGGTGGCGATGCCGCAGGCGGCCAGGTCGTCGGCGATGGACCGGGCGGTCCGCGGGTGGTTGCCGCTGACCCGGTAGGGGAAGCGGAGCGTCAAACCGCGGGGGTAGCCGGCGCGGGCGAGCATCCGCCTGCAGGCGGCGGGGTCGCCGGCGTCGCCGGGCGTCGGGTACAGGTCGAACTCCTGGTGGCCGACGCTGCGCGGCGGGATGACCTGGTGGAGGACCTCGGCGATGTCGGGGCCGCCGTGGATGCGCACCACCGCGGCCTTGTCGACGGCGTAGCTGATCGCGCGCCGGACCTCGACCTTGCCGAGGGCGCCCCCGTTGTTCGGGCTGAGGGTGTTGAAGACGAGGTAGGGGCTGAGCGCCGAGCCCTCCATGACCGCGAAGCGGGCGTCCTCGCGCAGCCGCGGGATCGCCGCGGACGGGACCGGCTGGTCCCAGGACAGGTCGGCGTCGCCGCTCTCCAGCAGCCGCTGCACCTCCTCCGGGGAGTCGTGGCCGAGGGTGATCTCGATGCGGTCGGGGTGCTGCGCGCGGATCGGGTCGGACGCGGCGCGCCAGGTGCGGTTCCTCTCCAGGACGTACCGCTTCCCGGGCGTGTAGGAGGTGATCTGATAGGGGCCGTCGGAGACGGTGTGCCGCCGGAACTCGGGGCTGTCGGGCACGTAGCGGTCGTACTCGGCGGGCGCCGCCGCCGCGAACTCCAGCGCGAGGAGTTCGGGGAAGTCGCTCGCGGGCCGCTCGAGCGTCACGACGAGGGTCTTGGAGTCCGCGGCGGCCAGCCCCGCCACGTCGGTGGTCCGCTGGTAGCGGGCCATGGCGGCGGCGGTGCGGGGGTCGACGTCGGCGTAGCCGGCGCAGAACTCCGCCATCCCGGCGATGGTCTCGGTGTAGTAGGCGCGGCCGCCGGACGGGACGGCCGGGTTGCAGACCCGCTTGATGCCGCGGACGAAGTCGGCGGCGGTCACCTCCCGCGGCGGGTCGGTGTTCCACCGGACGCCGTCGCGGAGCCTGATCGTGTAAGTGCGGCCGTCGGGGCTGACGCCGCCGTTGCCGGGGGTCGGGACCTCCAGCGCCACGTCCGGGCGCACCTTGGCGGCCTCGGCGAAGTCTCCGGACGCCGCGAACCCGAACAGGGTGCGGGCGTACTGGCGGGCGAGCAGCCCGCTCCAGGTGCTGTAGGCGGCGGCGGTGTCGAGGTGGTCGACGTCGGAGGAGCCGGCGACCCGCAGCGTCCCGCCCGCGACGCCCCGCTCCTCGCCGCCGCAGCCCGCGGCCGCCGCCGCGAGCACCGCCGCCAGCAGCGCCGCCGCGAGACCGGCCGCGACCGCCCTCCCCCGCGCCACCCTCGACGAAGATCGCATTAAGTAGCCAATTTAGCACCCAGCGTCACCCGTCCGCAGGCGTTCGCGCGACACCGCGCGAAGCACGCCGAACGGGGCCGGATGGACTGGGCTGACGCGGCCCGCGCGCGGCCGTCCAGCCCTACACCCCCGTCCCTACAGGACCCGGGTCCAGGCTTCGCCGTCGCCGGGGGCGGCGGAGAAGTCGTACCGGACGCCGTCCGCGCGCAGCGCGGTGAGGCTGACCGACGTGGTGCCCCACACCCGGCCCTCGCCGAGGTCGAGCAGCGGCAGCAGCGCCCGGTGGTCGGCGCGCGGCAGGCCGTCGCCGTTCAGCAGCGGGAGCCAGGCGCCCCAGGCCCGCTCCACGGGCTCGTCCGGGCCGGGCTCGGGACGCGGCGCGGCGGCCAGCCGGGGCCGGAAGTGGGCGAGCCGCGCCGCCATGTAGGCGTCCTCGGTCTCCCCCTCCAACTGCCCCTCGCCCTCCAGCCCGCTGTTGACGATCATGTGCAGCCCGGGGCCGAGGTTGCGCTCGGCAAGGGCCTCCCCGTTCCAGCTCCACAGCCGCACCCGGTCCGGTTCCGCGCCGACGAGGTGGAACGGGTCGTAGGCGGCGAGGCCGGGGTCGCCGAGCTTGCCGTCGGCCGCGACGCGCAGCGGCAGTCCCCCGCGCGAGGACCGGGCGGCCTCGGGCGCCATCCGGCCGCGGCCGTTCAGCACGACCGCGACCCGCGGCGCCTCCGGGTCGACCGCCAGCCACGTCCCGCCCGCGCGCAGGTCGCGCCCGCCGACGAGGCGCGGGCGGTCCGGCCAGTGGCGTCCCGGTCCGGTCCACTCCCGCGCGACGAACTCGTCCCGCACCCCGACCACGAGGACGGGCACGGGGGACGACGGCTCGACGCTGATGATCGCCGTACACATGCCCCAATTGGAGCATCCCGCCGGTTTCGTCCGGCGGCCGGGGGCCGGGGATGGGGCGGAGGGCTAGAGCGGCGGCCAGGGGATGGCGGGCCAGTCCTCCGGCGGGTAGGGGTGGATGCGGTGCTTGAGCATCAGCTCGACGCGGCGGCGGGTGGCGTCGACCTCCTCGGCGGTGAGCAGCTCGGCGAGGCGGGCGCCGAGGGCGCCGCCGCGCAGGCCGGCCTCGACCCGGCCGAGCGCCTCCAGCGCCTCGGGGGTGAGCGGTTTGCCGCGCCACTGCCACAGCACGGTGCGCAGCTTGTACTCGGTGGAGAAGCAGACGCCGTGGTCGCAGCCGTAGACGTGGCCGTCGCCCGGCGGCAGCAGGTGCCCGATCTTGCGGTCGGCGTTGTTGACGACGGCGTCGAACACCGCCATGCGGCGGATCGCCTCGTCGTCGGAGCGCGACAGCGCGACCAGGTCGACGTCGGGGTCGGGCTCGACCCACAGCTGCACCATGCCGGGCCCGTAGGGGCCGTCGCGGTGGACGGTCGGCGGGACGGTGCCCCACCCCATGACCTTGGACACCTCGTAGGCGGCGACCTCCCGCTCGGCGAGGGTGCCGTCGGGGAAGTCCCACAGCGGGCGCTCCCCCGCGACGGGCTTGTAGACGCAGTTGGCGGCGGTGCCGCCGTCCTCGATGGAGCAGTACAGGGTGGCGTTGGACGCCTGGACGAGGCGGCCCTCCACGCCGAGCCGCCCGGCCGACAGCAGCCGCTCGGCGGCGGCCGCGTCGCGGGGGGAGACCGGGCGCGCGGGCACGTCCCGGCCGGCGTCGCGGCCGGCGGGCGCCCGGTCCCGGGAGGACTGCGTCATGCGTTCATTCTCCCGGCCGCGTCGTCCATGATCCAGCACGATGAGGGCTCATCTCAGCCCATGTAGCCGTTCTGGCGCGGGCACACGTGCCCCTCGCCGTCCAGCGGCAGGCCGCACAGCGGGCACGGGGGGCGTCCGGCGGCGACGACCTTCAGCGCGCGCTCGGCGAACGCGCGCGCCTGCGCGGCGCTGATCCGCACCCGCAGCACCGCGATCGCCGGGTCGTCCTCGCCGACCTCGGGCTCCTCCTCGGACTCGGTGACCTCCTGCGCCTCGATGACGACCTGCTCGTCGTCGGGGTCCCAGGCGAGCGCCATCGTGCCGACCCGGAACTCCTCCTCCACCGGCTGGTCGAGGGGGCCGTCGTCCTGGAGCTCGGCGGGGGTGACGGCGGGCACCGGGGCGTCGCCGCCGCTGCGCCGCAGCACCTCGTCCAGCAGCTCCTCCAGGCGCTCGGCGAGTAGCGTCACCTGGAACTTCTCCAGCCCGACGCTGGTGACCCGGTGGCCGGAGCGGGCCTGCAGGTAGAAGGCGCGGTCGCCGGGGCGGCCGACGGCGCCGGCGACGAAGCGCTCCGGCGGGTCGTAGGAGATGACGGGCATGACACCGACCCTACGCGCCGCCGCCGACGGGCGCGTCACCCGCACCGAGTCCGGCTTTTCCGGAACCTTCCGCCGGCGGTCGCGGAACCAGCGCGGCGACATCGCCGCCGGTGTCGTTGACGCGGACCACGAACGGGCGCGTCTCGGTGTAGCGGATCACGGTGAGGGACGCGGGGTCGGCCTGGATCCGCTGGAACTGGTCCAGGTGCAGGCCGAGCGCGTCGGCGACGACGGCCTTGATGATGTCGCCGTGGCTGCACACCGCGTAGAGGGCGTCGGGGCCGTGCTCGGCGGCGACGCGCTCGTTCCAGTCGCGGACGGCGGTGACGGCGCGGTGCTGCGCGGCGGCCAGGGCCTCGCCGTCCTCGCCGGGGAAGCGGACGGCGCTCGGGTGGGCCTGCACGACCCGCCACAGGGGCTCCTCGGCGAGCTCCTTGAGGGGGCGGCCCGTCCAGTCGCCGTAGCGGACCTCGCCGAACCGGTCGTCGGTCTCGACCTTCTCGATGGGCGGGGCGTGCCCGGCGGCGAGCGCCGCGGCGGTCTCGGCGCACCGCTGCAGCGGGCTGGACACGACGGCGGCGATCGGGAGCGGCGCGAGCCGGGCGGCGAGCGCGGCGGCCTGGGCGCGGCCGCGGTCGTCGAGGCCCACCCCGGGCGTCCAGCCGGCGAGCACCGGGCCGGTCATCGCGGTCAGGCCATGCCTCACCAGGAGAAGGGTCGTCACAGCGGCCACTCTAGGAGATGCCGGGCATTCAGGCGGCGGGCGGCGCGGATGCGCGACAATGCGTGCCGTGATCGTGGACAAGGCCATCTACGCGGGCGGGACGCGCCGCGACATCGACGGCGACATCAGCGACGCGTTCGACCTGGCCCGCGAGGACGGCGAGTGCTTCCTGTGGATCGGCCTGTTCGAGCCCGACGAGGACGAGTTCGAGCTGGTCAAGGACGAGCTGAACCTGCACCCCCTGGCCGCCGAGGACGCGGTGTCGGCGCACCAGCGGCCGAAGCTGGAGCGCTACGGCGACACCCTGTTCGTGGTGCTGAAGACGCTGTCCTACCTCGACGAGACCTCCGACATCGAGGTCGGCGAGATCATGGTCTTCCTCGGCCGGGACTTCGTCGTCACCGTCCGGCACGGCGCCGGGAACCCGCTCGGGCCCGTCCGCAAGCGGCTGGAGGAGGACGCGGAGCTGATCGCGCACGGCGCGACCGCCGTGCTGTACGCGGTGTGCGACGAGGTCGTCGACCGGTACGGGCTGGTCGCCCACGAGGTGGAGGTCGACATCATCGGACTGGAGCGGGCCGTGTTCGACCCGGGCGCCCGCGACGTCACCGCCGCCATCTACTCGCTCAAGCGGGAGGTGCTGGAGTTCCGCGGCGCCGAGGACCCGCTCGTGCCAGTGCTGCAGGAGATCGTCAAGGGCCGCGTCGCCGAGTGCGGCTCGACCCGCGAGTACTTCCGCGACGTCCTGGACCACCTGCTGCGCGTGGACGAGCAGGTCGACGCGCACAACGAGCTGCTGAACAGCGTGCTGACCGCGCATCTGGCGCTGCTCGGCAAGCAGCAGAACGAGGACATGCGCAAGATCTCCGCGTGGGCGGCGATCATCGCGGTGCCGACCGCGATCGCGGGGATCTACGGGATGAACTTCGACCACATGCCCGAGCTGCACTGGAGCTTCGGGTACCCGCTGGTCATCGCGGTGATGGCCGTCGCGTGCGTGCTGCTGTTCCGGCGGTTGCGCAAGAGCGGCTGGCTCTGACGCCCCGCGCCGGGGGTCCAGGCCGCGGGGAACTAGGCCGCAGGGGCTAGGCCGGGGGCTGGGACGCGTCGTCGCGGGAGGGCGTCGGGGCGGCGAGCAGGACGGCCCACAGGTGCGACTCGGCGCCCCGCGCCTCCAGCCGCCGCCGCATCCGCTCCACGCCGCCTCGCGTGGGCAGCGCCAGCCACACCAGCAGCGGGTAGCCGACGGCGAACCCGGCGAGGAACACCGCCTCGCTGTTGCCGGCCATCGCCAGCGGCAGCCCGAGCAGGATGACGCCCTCGGCCAGCGCGAACCGCAGCAGGACCGCCTGCCGGAACACCAGCAGCGCCGCGCGGGCCGCCACCGCCGGGTCGGCGGGCGCGGCGCCCGGCGGGATCGGCCGCGGCGCGAGCGGGCC
>NZ_JBFARO010000206.1:0-9437 GCF_040677125.1 Actinomadura sp. NPDC049382 | reverse complement strand
CCCGCTGCGGGCCGGCTCGGTCGCCCTCGACCGGCCCGGCCGGGCCGCCGTCGCCGGCGGCCGCCGCGTCGCGCTCACCGTCACCGAGTTCGACCTCCTCGAGTTCCTGATGGCCAACCCCGGCCGCGTCTTCACCCGCGAGCAGCTCCTGGACGCCGCGTGGGGGCCGGGCGCCGGCGCCGGGAGCCGCACCGTGGACGTCCACGTCGCCCAGCTCCGCGCCAAACTCGGCGAGGACAGCCCCATCCGGACCGTCCGCGGCGTCGGCTACGTCCTGGACGGCTGACGCCCGGCACGCCCCCGGGGCGGCGCCGCGGCCGCTCGCAGGGCGTCGCCTATCGTGGGCGATGTGACTCGCGCACCCGTCCCTTCGCAGGAGCACGCGCACCCGTACGGGCCCGCACCGCATGAGCCGGGCCCGGGGCGGCTCAGGGCGCTCCTGCCGCAGGCGGCGGTCCTCGCCGGCGTCACCGCCGGCGCCCTGATCGTGGCGCTGCGCGGCGACCCCAACGAGGCCGGGCACTATCCGGGCTGCCCGTTCCTGGCGATGACCGGGTACTACTGCCCCGGCTGCGGCGCCACGCGCCTCGTCTACGCGCTCACGCACGGGGACGTGGGCACCGCGTTCGGCCTCAACCCGCTGCTGTTCGCGCTGCTGCCCGTCTTCGGCTACCTCTTCGCGCGCTGGACGGTCCAGACCGCGCGCGGGCTGCCGATGCGGACCGTCCTGTTCACGCCGCCGGTGGTGTACGCGTTCGTCGGGCTGCTGATCGTCTACTGGGTCGTCCGGAACCTGCCGTTCGCCGCGGCGCTGGCGCCCTGACCTGCGCGGGGCGGGCGCGTCCCGGCCCCCGGGAGGGCGGCCGGAGGCGGCGGCGGGCCGCCCGGGTGGGGGGCGCCCCGGCGGGGGCGGCTACGATCGGTGCACGGAACGACCTGAAATAGGGGGCCTGCGACCTTGAGCGTTTTGGACGAGATCATCGAGGGCGTCCGGGCCGATCTCGCCGACAGGCAGCGCGAGGTCCCGCTCGACGCCGTCAAGGAGAAGGCGGCCGCAGCCCCGGCCCCGCGCGACGCGCTCGCCGCGCTGCGCGGCCCGGGCGTCTCGGTCATCGCCGAGGTCAAGCGCAGCAGCCCGTCCAAGGGCGCGCTCGCCGCGATCGCCGACCCCGCCGCGCTCGCCCGCGACTACGAGGCCGGCGGCGCCAAGGTGATCAGCGTGCTGACCGAGCGGCGCCGGTTCGGCGGCAGCCTCGCCGACCTCGCCGACGTGCGCGCCAACGTCGACGTCTCCGTCCTGCGCAAGGACTTCATCGTCACCTCCTACCAGCTGTGGGAGGCGCGCGCCGCGGGCGCCGACATGGCGCTGCTGATCGTCGCCGCGCTGCCGCAGGACGCCCTCGTCTCGCTGATCGAGCGGGCCGAGTCCATCGGGCTGCTCCCGCTCGTCGAGGCGCACACCGAGGAGGAGGCCGCCCGCGCCGTGGAGGCCGGGGCCAAGGTCGTCGGCGTGAACGCCCGCGACCTGCGCACCCTCAAGGTCGACCGCGGCGTGTTCGCCCGCGTCGCGCCCACCCTGCCCAAGGACGTCGTGAAGATCGCCGAGTCGGGGGTGCGGGGCCCGCACGACCTGCTCGCCTACGCCTCCAGCGGCGCCGACGCCGTGCTGGTGGGGGAGAGCCTCGTCATCGGCCGCGACCCGCGCGCCGCCGTCGCCGACCTGGTCGCCGCCGGCGCCCACCCGGCGCTGCGGCAGAGCGGCTGAGCGGCCCGCGCGCCGGGCCGACTGGATAGGGTGAGGGCATGCAGGTCGAACCGCTCCGGGAGCGATGGCGGGGCCAGTCGAGCATCCGCTGACCCCATCGGCCACTTCTCCACGACAGGACCGTTTACCCATGACCATGGACACCGCCGCGCGCGGTGCTGAAGCCGTACCCGACGCCACGGGC
Source organism: Actinomadura sp. NPDC049382 (assembly GCF_040677125.1). Taxonomy (NCBI): domain Bacteria; kingdom Bacillati; phylum Actinomycetota; class Actinomycetes; order Streptosporangiales; family Thermomonosporaceae; genus Actinomadura; species Actinomadura sp. NPDC049382. The sequence continues at coordinate 7,488 of NZ_JBFARO010000206.1, read as the reverse complement.
CACTTCGGCCGCTTCGGCGGCCGGTTCGCCCCCGAGGCGCTGATGGCGGCGCTGGACGAGCTGACCCGCGAGTTCGAGGCCGCCAAGCGCGACCCGGCCTTCACCGGCGAACTCGACGACCTCCTCGCGAACTACGCGGGGCGTCCCAGCCTGCTGACCGAGGCGAAGCGCTTCTCGGCGGAGGCGGGCGGCGCCCGCGTGCTGCTCAAGCGCGAGGACCTCAACCACACCGGCTCGCACAAGATCAACAATGTGCTCGGCCAGGCGCTGCTCACCCGCCGGATGGGCAAGTCGCGGATCATCGCCGAGACCGGCGCCGGGCAGCACGGCGTCGCCACCGCGACCGCCGCGGCGCTCCTCGGCCTCACCTGCACCGTCTACATGGGCGAGGTCGACACCGAGCGGCAGGCCCTCAACGTCGCCCGGATGCGGATGCTCGGCGCCGAGGTCGTCCCGGTGAGGACCGGCAGCCGCACCCTCAAGGACGCCTGCAACGAGGCGTTCCGCGACTGGGTCGCCACCGTCGACGACACCCACTACTGCATCGGCTCCGTGATGGGCCCGCACCCGTTCCCGATGATGGTCCGCGACTTCCAGCGCGTCATCGGCGTCGAGGCCCGGCAGCAGTGCATCGACCTGACCGGCGCCCTGCCGGACGCGGTCGTCGCCTGCGTCGGCGGCGGCTCCAACGCGATCGGCACCTTCCACGCCTTCGTCCCGGACGCGTCGGTCCGGCTGTACGGGTTCGAGGCGGGCGGCGACGGCGTCGCGTCCGGCAAGCACGCCGCGACCCTCGTCGGCGGCTCGCTCGGCATCATCCACGGCATGCGGACCTACCTGCTGCAGGACGACGACGGCCAGACCCTGGAGACCCACTCGATCTCCGCCGGCCTCGACTACCCCGGCGTCGGCCCCGAGCACTCGTGGCTGCACGACACCGGACGCGCCGAGTACCGGGAGATCACCGACGCGGAGGCGATGGACGCGTTCGCGCTGCTGTGCCGCACCGAGGGCATCATCCCGGCGATCGAGTCCGCGCACGCGCTCGCCGGCGCGCTCAAGGTCGGCAGGGAGCTCGGCCCGGACGCCGTGATCGTGGTCTGCCTGTCCGGCCGCGGCGACAAGGACATGCACACGGCCGCCTCCTTCTTCGGCCTGATGCCCGAGGGGGAGGGCCAGTGAGCGTCCGGACCGCCTACGAGAAGGCCGGCGCCGAGGGGCGCGCCGCGCTCGTCGGGTACCTGCCCGCCGGGTTCCCCACCCGCGACGGCGCCATCGAGACCATGAAGACCATGGTCGACGCCGGCTGCGACGCCATCGAGATCGGGCTGCCCTACAGCGACCCGGTGATGGACGGCCCCACCATCCAGGACGCCGTCCACCGGGCCCTCGTCGGCGGCGTCCGCATCGCCGACGTGTTCGCCACCGTCGAGGCCGTCGCCGCGACCGGCGTCCCGGTGCTGGTCATGACCTACTGGAACCCCGTCGACCACTACGGCGTCGACCGGTTCGCGCGCGACCTCGCCTCCGCCGGCGGGGCCGGGCTGATCACCCCCGACCTCACGCCCGAGGAGGGCGGCGAGTGGCTGGAGGCGTCGGACGCGCACGGCCTCGACCGGGTGTTCCTCGTCGCGCTCAGCTCCACCGACGAGCGCATCGAGACGGTCACGGCGGCGTCCCGCGGCTTCGTGTACGCGGCGTCGCTGATGGGCGTCACCGGTGCCCGCTCGGCCGTGGACACCGGCGCCCCGCGGCTGGTCGAGCGCACCCGGGCCGCCATCGACAAGAGCGGGACCGGGCTGCCGGTCGGGCTCGGGCTCGGCGTCGGCACCGGTGCGCAGGCCGCCGAGGTCGCCGCGTTCGCCGACGGGGTGATCGTCGGGTCGGCGTTCAGCCGCCGCATCCTGGACGCCCCCGACCTCGCCTCCGGGCTGGCCGGGGTCCGGTCGCTGACCGAGGAGCTCGCGGCGGGCGTCCGCGCCGGCCGCTGAGCACGTTCCGGACATGCCGGCGGTGCCCGTGCGGACGGCGGAAAAGCCGTATCCGCGCGGGTCCCGCCGGTCCCCGGGAACTCGGCGGCACCACCGCCGAGTTCATGCTTGTGGTGGCGCCGCGCTCCCGTAGGGTGTGATCGCCGGAGGAGGCGGTCCCGGAAGGATCACGATGACGCAAGAGATGACGGCGAAGGGCCGGGCCGAGGCGGCGTCGCCGCCGCCCCCCGCGTGGTTCCAGGTCGCGGCCTGGCTGCTGACGCTCGGCGGCCTCGGGATCTCCGTCTACCTGACGATCACCCACTACGACGAGGGCGCGCTGGTCTGCTCGGCGTCCTCGACGATCGACTGCCACGCGGTCACCACGAGCGAGTACTCCACCCTGCTCGGCATCCCGATGCCGCTGCTGGGCCTCGCCTTCTTCGTCGGGTTCGCCGCGCTGCTGACCCCCTGGGCGCTGCGCTCGACGTGGGCGCCGCTGCGCTGGGGCCGGGTGGCGGGCGTCTCCGTCGGCGTGCTGATGGTCGTGTACCTCGTCACCATCGAACTGGTGGTCCTGCACAAGATCTGCCTCTGGTGCACCGGGGTCCACGTCGTCACGGTCCTGCTGTTCCTCCTCGTCCTGGCCGACGAATTCCGACGGATCGGTCAAGTCGACTAATCTCGCCGTTACCGCGCCGCACCGACGGCGGCGCCGGGTCCGCACGCATAGGAGAACCAATGAGCAAGGCCGCACGAGAGCGGTCCGCGAGGGAGCGCCTGGCCGCCGAGCGCAAGCGGCAGGCGGCGCGGGAGAAGCAGCGGCGGCTGCTCGCCATCGTCCTCGGATCGGTGGTGGCGGTGGCGTTGATCGTGGTCGCCGCCGTCCTGGTCATCGACCAGAAGAACAAGAACGGCCGCGCCGAGGCGCACCAGGGCCCCCTCGCGCCCGTCAGCCGGCAGGCCGACGGGTCCATCGTGATGGCCAAGGCCGGGGTGACCAAGCCCGAGCTGGAGATCTTCGAGGACTTCCAGTGCCCGATCTGCAAGCAGTTCGAGGAGGCGACCGGCAAGACCGTCCAGCAGCTCGCGCTGGAGGGCAAGGTCAAGGTCGTCTACCGGCCGTTCCACCTGTTCGGGCAGCAGAAGGACCCCGTCCGGATCAACTCGCTGCGCTCGGCCGAGGCGGCGCTGTGCGTCCCGGCCGACAAGTGGATCTCCTACCATGACGCGCTCTTCAAGTTCCAGCCCGCCGAGGGCTCCAAGGGCTTCTCGCCCGACGACCTCGTGAAGTGGGGCAAGGACGTCGGCGTCACCGACCCGAACTTCGAGAAGTGCGTCCGGGACGAGCAGAAGAAGAGCACGGTCGACGCGATGACCAAGTACGCCCTGCAGGACCGCGGCGTCGACGGCACGCCGACGGTCTTCCTGAACGGCCAGAAGCTCGACACCGCCCAGGTCATGAACCCCGCCGGGCTGCGCGCCGTGATCGACGCCGCAGGCAGCGCCGGGAAGTGACCTCTCCCGGCCCGCACGGCGCTTCCTGAGGACGCCCGCCGCCCCCGCCGCTACGCTCGTGACTGCCAAGAGCACGCAGAGTGGCGATCGGGGGATCGATGAGCGAGCAGGGCAGCGGGGGGTCCGCGCGGCGGCGCCTCGCGGAGGAGCGGGCACGGGCGGCGGCCCGGGGACGGCGGCGGCGCGCGCTGGTGGTCGTCCTCGGGGCCGTCGCGGTGGCGGCGGTCGCGGTGGTCGTGGTGGTCGTGGTCATGTCCCGGGACGGGGGCGGGCCCACGATCAACGACTACAAGGGCGCGCTCGCCCCCGCGACCCGGCAGCAGGACGGCTCGGTCGCGATGGCGGACCCGGGGGCGAACGCGCCCGTCCTCGACGTCTGGGAGGACTTCCAGTGCCCCGCGTGCAAGGGGATGGAGGCGCGGCTCGGCGGGACGATGAAGCAGCTCGCCGCGGAGGGCAGGCTGAAGGTGGTGTACCGGCCGTTCCAGCTGTTCCAGCAGGAACCGCTGATGGGCAACTCGCGGCGGGCCGCGAACGCCGCCGCCTGCATGCCCGCCGACCACTGGGTGAAGTACCACGACAGGCTCTACGCCGAGCAGCCCCAGGAGGGCACGACCGGGTTCCTGCCGAAGGAGCTCATCGCCTGGGCCGCCGACGTCGGGGTGAGCGACCCGTCCTTCGCCGCCTGCGTCAACGGCGAGCAGCAGATGAAGACCGTGAACCAGGCCAGCGCCCTGGCGGGGAGGTCGGGCGTCGACGCCACCCCGTACCTGGCGCTGAACGGCAAGAAGGTCGCCGACGCCGTCCTCGGCTCGCCCGACGAGCTGCGGAAGGCCGTCGCGAAGGCGGCCGGCAGCGCGCCCGCCCCGGGCGGCGCGCCGTCGAGCGGAACGTCCGCGTCGTGACGGCGGGAGCACCGCGGTGACGGCGCGGGTCGCGCGGAGCGCGGCGGAGAGGGCGCACGGCGCGCCCGGAAGGAGGTAGGTTCAACGGTCATGCACCAGCTCGCCTCCATCCCGAGTCCCTCACAGGGCGTCTGGGAGCTCGGGCCAGTCCCGATCCGCGCCTACGCCCTCATGATCATCCTTGGCATCGTCGCCGCGGTCTGGCTGGGCGAGCGGCGCTGGGCCGCCAAGGGCGGCACCCCCGGCGTGATCGTCGACGTGGCCGTGTGGGCGGTGCCGTTCGGCCTGGTCGGCGGCCGGCTCTACCACGTGATCACCGACTACCAGCGGTACTTCGGGGAGGACGGCGACCCCGTCCGGGCGCTGGAGATCTGGAAGGGCGGCCTCGGCATCTGGGGCGCCGTCGCGCTCGGCGCGGTCGGCGCGGTCATCGGCTGCCGGCGGCGCGGGATCTCGGCGCTGGCGCTCGCCGACGCGGTGGCGCCCGGCATCGCGCTGGCGCAGGCGATCGGCCGCTGGGGCAACTACTGGAACCAGGAGCTGTACGGCCGTCCGCTGGACGCCTTCTGGGCGCTGGAGATCGACGAGAACCACCGGCCGATGCTGGACGGGGGGCCCGCCCTCGACCCCAAGTACGCCGACGTCGCGACCTACCACCCGACGTTCCTGTACGAGTCGCTGTGGTGCGTCGGCGTCGCGGTCCTCGTGATCTGGGCCGGCCGCCGCTACAAGCTCACGCACGGCCGCGCGTTCGCGCTGTACGTCGCCGCGTACACGGTCGGGCGCGGCTGGATCGAGGCGCTGCGCATCGACGACGCCCACCACGTCCTCGGCCTGCGGCTGAACGACTGGACGTCGATCGTCCTGTTCATCGGCGCGGTCGCCTACCTGTACCTGGCCCGCGGCCGCACCGGCCCGGAGAACGTCGGCGCTGTCCCCGCGGCGGCCGGTGGCGAGCCAGAGCCGGCGGCGGCCGAACCGACGAAGGAGCCGGAGCCCGCCGAGGGGCCCGAGCCGGAGGCGAAGGCCGAGCCCGGAGCGGCGGCAGAGACCGCGACCGGCGAGGACGCCGGCAAGGGCGCCGAGAAGGACGCTGAGAAGGACGCTGGGGCCACGGGCGAATCGGAGGCGCACTCCGAGGACGACGCCCCCTCGGACGCGCCGGAGAAAACCTCTGAGGGCGCCGCCGGCGCCGAACCGGAGGCCGGCCCGGAGACCGACCCCGCCCCCGAGCCCGCGGGGGAGATCGCGGACAATGAGGACGACGGTGCCGCCGAGTCCGCCGGGGCGGAGAAGGGAGAGCCCGTCCGGGACGGGAAGTAGGGGGCGATGGCGGACGCGGGGGAGACGACCGGCCGCAAGGGCGGGGTGATGCCCGAGCGGCACCACCAGCACCGCGATGTGACCGGGGGCTGGCTGCGGCCGGCGGTGTTCGGCGCGATGGACGGCCTGGTGTCCAACTTCGCGCTGATCGCGGGCGTCGCGGGCGGCCGGGTGGACCAGAAGGTCGTGCTGCTGGCCGGCCTCGCCGGCCTGGCGGCGGGCGCGTTCTCGATGGCGGCGGGGGAGTACATCTCCGTCGCCTCCCAGTCGGAGCTGGCGGAGGCGGAGATCGAGGTCGAGCGGCTGGAGCTCGCCCGGCACCCGGCCGCCGAGGAACGCGAGCTGGCCGAGGTCTTCGAGGCGCGCGGGGTGGACCCGGAGACCGCCGCGGAGGTCGCCCGGCAGCTGTCCCGCGACCCCGACGAGGCGCTGCAGGTGCACACCCGCGAGGAGCTCGGCGTGACCCCCGGCGACCTGCCGTCGCCGCTGCTGGCGGCGGGCTCGTCGTTCCTGTCGTTCGCGGTCGGCGCGGTCCTGCCGGTGCTGCCGTACCTGCTGGGCGCCACCTCGCTGTGGCCGGCGGCGATCGTCGCGGCCCTCGGCCTGTTCCTGGCCGGGGCGCTGGTGTCCCGGATCACCGCCCGGCCGTGGTGGTTCGGCGGGACCCGGCAGCTGCTGTTCGGCGCCGCCGCGGCGGGCATCACCTACGCCGTCGGCGCGGTGATCGGGACCAACGGCCTGTAGTTCCAAGGAATCTGGACGAAAAGCCCTTTTGGCCCCGCGGGGGCCGCCCGGACCGCTAAGCTCCGGGGCGTGATCGAGGCTCGTGACACGGGTTCCGCCGAGGCCGCCCAGCAGGGCGGCGGGCGGGACTTCTGGCCGGAGGACAAGCCCGGCCGCAAGCTCCCCAGTCCGAAGCTGCTCTACGGCGGCGCCGCCGCGCTGGTCGCGGTGATCGTCGCCGTGGTGGCGGTGGTCCTGCTGACCGGGGGCGGCGGCGAGGAGGAGGCGCCGAAGACCTCGGTGCCGACCGCCTACACGCCGGACTACCTGGGCGAGGGCTTCACCCAGATCGCGTCCCGCGCCGCCGACAAGCGGGCGGTCACCGAGGGCGAGGCGTTCGGCGCCAAGTCCCTCAAGAGCGGCGCGTACACGTTCGCGCTGGCCTCCTCCAAGCTGTCGGCCGACTGCAAGGACGGCACGTGGGGCGCCCGGCTGCAGGCCGACCTCGCCAAGCACGGCTGCACCCAGCTCGCCCGCGCCGCCTACGTGAGCGCCGACAAGAAGCACGTCGGCCAGTTCGTCGTGCTGAACATGGAGAACGAGGACGGCGTCAAGCAGATCCTGCGCGACCTCGACCCGGCGACCGGCGCCGGCTGGATCGCGCCGCTGAAGGCGGAGGGCGTCCCCGCGTTCGGGTCCGGGTTCAGCGCCGCCTACGCCAAGACCTACGGCCACTACGCCGTGCTCACCTGGGTGCAGCGGGCCGGCGGCGCGCAGCCCGCCTCGCTCAACGAGATGATCGATGTGAGCCTGGTCATCGAGAACGCCGCCGACTTCCTCTACGGGCGGCTCGACCTGGCCTCCGGCGGAAGGTCCGGGCAGTGACCGGCCCGCGCGCGGGCGTGTCACCGGCCGGCGGGCAGTAGTCTGCGCGCTCGTGGACCCCGATGAACCCCGCCGCGGCGGCCGCGGCCGAGCGCCGGTGAGCCGGCAGCAGGGATGCCCAGCGACCCGAGCCTGTCGTCCATCACCCAGACGGTCGCGCAGAG
>NZ_JBFARO010000205.1:0-9602 GCF_040677125.1 Actinomadura sp. NPDC049382 | reverse complement strand
GAGATCGAGTACTACCGCAAGCGGGTGGAGGCCGAGCGCGCCTCCCAGACGCAGGAGGGCGACCAGGAGGCGGACTTGGCCAGGGTCGTCATGCGATCTCCGATCAAGTTCAGTGAACGAACTGAATGCCGCGCTACGGTAGCACGCGTGGTTCGGTCAATGAACTACCTGGCGGGTAATGTGGGACGCATGGCACTCGGCAAGGACTACGCGGCGCAGGACTGCTCGCTGGCCCGCGCGCTGGAGGTCGTGGGGGAGCGCTGGACGCTGCTGATCGTCCGGGACGCCTTCTACGGCGTGCGCCGGTTCAGCGACTTCCTCGTGCACCTCGACATCCCGCGCGCCGTGCTGTCGGCGCGCCTCCAGTCGCTCGTGGAGGCCGGCGTCCTCGCCAAGGACGAGCACGACTACGTCCTCACCGAGGCGGGCCGGGAGCTGTGGCCGGTCGTCCACACGCTCGCCCGCTGGGCGGAGGACCACCTGTCCGCCGAGGCGTGCCGCGTGTTCCTGCACGCCGGCTGCGGCACCCGGATCGGGCCGGACGGGATGTGCGCCGCCTGCGAGCGGCCGGTCCGGCCGGAGGAACTGGAGATCCACGCCGGTCCCGGCGTCCGGCGCCGCACCGACCCGGTCAGCCTGGTGCTGCGCTCGCCGCACCGGATGCTCGACCCGATTCGCACCTGAGTGAGCAATCCCTCGCCGAGATCGCGCGTTCCGGACGGGGATATGCGAGTTATGACCGGATAACCTGCACGCCCATGGAGACCGAGAAGGCGACGCCTGCGCCCCGGCCCAGGCGGATCATCTTCGGTCCCCTGTGGCGGTTCATCGACGGCGCCCCCGGCGACTCGCGCGCCCGGATCGCCCGCCGCGCCCGCGTCCTCGTCACGATCGCCACCGGCCTCGCCAACCTCGGCGGCGCGCTCGTCGTGCTCGCGTTCACGGTCGTCGTCCCCGACCCGGTCGGGCACGTCTCCGAGCGGCTCCGGCTCATCAACCTGAGCGTCTTCACCGCCTACGTGGCCGCGGCCGTGCCCGTCGGGCTGCTGCTCGGCGAGCGGTTCTTCCGCCGCGTGCGCCGCCTCGTCGAGCGGCACGGCGAGCCCGACCGGCACGAGCGCGCGCTGCTGCTGTACGGGCCGCTGCGGCTGATGGCCCTGCACCTCACGCTGTGGGGCATCGGGACGGTCGGCTGGGTCGTCATCAACGCCCCGTTCTCCGGCCTGCTCGCCGTCAAGCTCGGCCTGACGAGCCTGCTCGGCGGCCTCACCACCTGCACGATCGTCTACCTGCTCACCGAGCGGCTGCTGCGCCGCGCGGTGACCACCGCGCTGCGCAGCGAGGTGCCGAGCCGCACCGGGCTGCCCGGCGTCGTCGCCCGCTCGGTGCTCGCCTGGGCGCTCGGCACCGGCGTCCCGATCCTCGGGCTGATCACCCTCGCGATCGGCAGCTTCCTCATCGCGAAGATCACCGTGCGGGACTTCGCGGTCGCGGTGCTCGCGCTCGGCGGCATCGCGCTGCTCGTCGGGCTCGGCGTCACCTACACCGCCGCCCGCGCCATCGCCGACCCGGTCGAGTCGGTGCGGGCCGGCCTCGCCCGCGTGCAGCGCGGCGACCTGGACGTCGAGGTCCCCGTCTACGACGCCAGCGAGGTCGGGCTGCTGCAGGCCGGGTTCAACCACATGGCCGCCGGGCTGCGCGAGCACGAGCGGCTCCGCGACCTGTTCGGCCGGCAGGTCGGCGCGGACGTCGCACGCGTCGCCGTCGAGCGCGGCATCGACCTCGGCGGCGAGCTGCGCGAGGTCGCGGTGATCTTCGTGGACCTGATCGGGTCCACCCGGCTCGCCGCCGACCGGCCGCCCGCCGAGGTCGTCCGGCTGCTGAACGAGTTCTTCGCCGTCGTGGTCGAGGTCATCGGCGCGCACGGCGGATGGATCAACAAGTTCGAGGGGGACGCCGCGCTCGCGATCTTCGGGGCGCCGCTGCCGCTGGAGGGCGCCCCGAGCCGCGCGCTCGCCGCGTCCCGCGAGCTGGCCGCCCGGCTGCGCGCCGACGTCCCCGACCTCGCGGCGGCCATCGGCGTCTCGGCGGGGGAGGCCGTCGCCGGGCACATCGGCGCCGAGGAGCGCTTCGAGTACACGGTGATCGGCGACCCGGTGAACGAGGCCGCCCGCCTCACCGACCTGGCCAAGGGCACCGAGGAGCGCGTCCTCGCGGCGGGCTCGCTCGTGGACCAGGCCGACCCGGACGAGAAGGAGCACTGGCTCATCGGCGAGGAGGTCACCCTCCGCGGGCGGACGCAGGCCACGCGGCTCGCCTCGCCCTGCGAGCCCGAGCGCGTCACCAGTTAGGACGAGCCGAGGGTGGCGCGGTTCAGCGTCGTGTAGAACGGCGACTCCGACAGCCGCGACCCCTTCTCCTCGCCGATGTAGACGTCGGCGTGGTTCTCGCCCCCGTAGCCGGGGCGGAACAGGTCGGTGACCGTCCAGCGGGCCTCGCGGAACGCCTCGCACACCGGCCCCTCGATCGGGCGGCCGTGCGCGTCCTCGCCGCAGCCGACGATCGCGAACCGCTGCCCCCGCGCCAGCACCGACTTGTCGGCCGCCGCCGACGCCCACGCCTTCAGCGGACGGCCCTGCGAGTCGCGCGTCGTGTCGTCCAGCCAGAACCCGACGCTGTGCGACCAGTTCAGGTACCGGCCCCGCTGCGGCCCGGCGGTGATGCGGCCGCTGCCCTCCATCTGGACGACCTTCAGGAAGTCCTCCGGGTAGGAGCCGAGTGGTTCCTTGCCGTGCGAGCAGTGGAACCGCGTGCAGCCCCGGACGGCTTTGCGCTTGCCGTCGTAGAGGCTCTCAAGCGCCGTGTAGTAGGTGGTGACGCGCCATCCGCCCGGCCGCCCCAGCGGCACCGAGGCGGACGCGGGCGCCGACACGGCCGGGGCGGGCACGGCCGGGGTGGGCGCAGTCGGAGCAGGCACGGAAGGGGCGGGGCTGGCCGGGGCGGGCGCGGCCGGCGGCGGGACGTAGCCCGCCGCCCCCTCGGCGTCCTGGCCGCATCCCGCCAGCGCGCCGCATCCAGCCAGCGCGCCGCACAGCATCAGCGCCGCCGGTACCGCGCGCCGCATCGCACCCTCCCGGCTCGGGACGCCCGCCCACCACCGGGGACCTTATCCCGGTCAGTGCCCGCGGGCTATCCACTCGTCCAGATGCGGGGCCTCCGCGCCGATCGTGGTGGAGTCTCCGTGCCCGGTGCGGACGGTCGTCTCCGCCGGCAGCGTCAGCAGCCGCTCCCGGATCGAGGTGATGATCGTCGGGAAGTCGGAGAACGACCGGCCGGTCGCGCCCGGGCCGCCGTTGAACAGCGTGTCGCCGGAGAACACCGTGCCCAGCTCGGGGGCGTGCAGGCAGACCGCGCCGGGGCTGTGCCCCGGGGTGTGCAGGACGGTCAGCTCCGTGCCCGCCACCGTGACGACCTGCCCGTCGGCGAGTTCGCCGTCGGGGTCCTCGCCGGGGTGCCGCTGCTTCCACAGCATGAGGTCGTCCGGGTGCAGCAGGATCGGCGCGCCCGTGGCGGCCCGCAGCGCGGGCGCCGCGTCGATGTGGTCGTCGTGCCCGTGCGTGGACACGATCGCCACGAGCCGCCTGCCGCCGACCGCCGCCGCGATCGCCTCGGCGTCGTGCGCGGCGTCGATCACGATGGCCTCGTCGTCGTCGCCGACGATCCAGACGTTGTTGTCGACCTCCCACGTCCCGCCGTCGAGGGAGAACGTCCCGGACGTGACGATGTGGTCGATGCGCGCCCGCGGCGCAGGCTGCGCCATCAGAGCAGCACCACCGAGCGCAGCACGTCGCCGTGGTGCATCTTCTCGAACGCCGCCTCCACGTCGCCGAGCCCGATCGTCTCGGACACGAACGCGTCGAGGTCCAGGCGCCCCTGCAGGTACAGGTCGATGAGCATCGGGAAGTCGCGCGAGGGCAGGCAGTCGCCGTACCAGGACGACTTCAGCGAGCCGCCCCGCCCGAACACGTCCAGCAGCGGCAGCTCCAGCTTCATCTCCGGCGTCGGCACCCCGACCAGCACCACCGTCCCGGCGAGGTCGCGCGCGTAGAACGCCTGCTCGTAGGTCTCCGGGCGGCCGACCGCCTCGACGACGACGTCCGCGCCGAACCCGCCGGTCAGCTCCCGGACGGCCTCGACGACGTCCGCCTCCTCGGCGTTGACGGTGTGCGTCGCGCCGAGCTCGGACGCCGTCGCCAGCTTCCGCTCGTCCAGGTCCACCGCGATGATCTTCGCGGCGCCGGCCAGCCGGGCGCCGAGCACGGCCGCCGCGCCGACGCCGCCGCAGCCGATGACCGCGACCGTGTCGCCGCGCCCCACCTGCCCGGTGTTGATCGCCGCGCCGAGCCCGGCCATCACGCCGCAGCCGAGCAGCCCCGCCACCTCGGGCTTGGCCGCCGCGTCGACCTTCGTGCACTGACCGGCCGCCACCAGCGTCTTGTCGGCGAACGCGCCGATCCCGAGCGCGGGCGACAGCTCGGTGCCGTCCTCAAGGGTCATCTTCTGGGCGGCGTTGTGGGTGTTGAAGCAGTACCAGGGCCGGCCCCGCAGGCACGCCCGGCACTGACCGCACACCGCCCGCCAGTTCAGGACCACGAAGTCGCCCGGCGCCACCTCGGTGACCCCGGCGCCGACCGACTCGACGATCCCGGCGGCCTCGTGCCCGAGCAGGAACGGGAACTCGTCGTTGATCCCGCCCTCGCGGTAGTGCAGGTCGGTGTGGCACACCCCGCACGCCTGCACCTGGACGACCGCCTCCCCGGGCCCCGGGTCCGGAATGTTGATCGTCTCGATGCGCACCGGCTGCCCCTTGCCCGGTGCCACGACCCCGCGTACCTGCTGCGCCATCCTTGCCGCCTCCGTCCTCTGGATCTTCCACGACCCTATCCGCCTCCCCGATGCCCCGCCCGCACCCTTCTGCTCGGCGGAACACCCCGCGGGTATGAGGAGCAAGATCGTCCGCGTGCGCGAGGTGCGTCCGGCCGGACGGGAGGCTGGCCGCCATGACACGCACCACGATCCGGCTCACCGCCGCGTTCCTGGCCGCCGCCGCGGTCACCGCGACCGCCGTCCCGGCCCCTCGCCGTCGGGCGACTGTATGGGGCGCGGGGCCCGCCGTCACCTACGCCGCCGCCGGGTTCGCGGCGGTCGCGCCCGACTACCTCGGCCTCTACACCGCGTACCTGCTCACGTCCTGGAACCGCGTCTACGGCGGCATATACCGGACGCCGTCGGAGGTGTTCGAGGACGAGTACGCGGACCGCGTCGAGAAGTACTTCGACGGCACGACCCCCGGCCCCGTGATGCTAAAGGGCCTTCCGGGGACGCTCGACGAACTCCTCAAACCGCGCGGCCTCGACCTGCTGAGCGACCCGTCCGGCACCTTCGCCGAGGCGCTGCGCGTGGACGCGGAGGTCTGCACCGCCTGGACTCCCCGCGTCCCCGTCCGGCTCTCCAAGATGGCCGCCGACGAGCAGGCGGTGACCGCCAACACCGACAACTGCGCCGTATCGTTCGGGCGGCGGGGTGCCCGCGTCGACGTCGTCGACCTGGACGACACGCTCTACGGGGGCTCCCGCCACCTCGGCTCCAACCTCGCGGGCACCGCCGAGGCCGTCCGCTGGTTCGCCGCCCTCAGGTGAAGTGGATGGCCTGGAGCTTGTCGGCGGCCGTGCGGTCGAGGACGGTGACGCCGGCGGCGGGCGGCAGGGGGTCGCCGCCGCGGGCGCGGTCGACGATCGGCCCCCAGCGGCGGCAGTGCCGGTTGAACGTCGCGGACGTCACGACGCGGCCCCGCGCGAACTGGCCCGCGCGGGCCGTCTCCGGGGCGACGTCGATGAGGATCAGGTGCAGCCGGCCGCCGCGCCGCCGCGCCAGCCAGGCGAACAGGTGCAGGATGTGCGGCCAGGTGCCGCGGGTGTGCGCGACGACGCCGTGCCCGGCGAGGACCGCGCGCCCGATGCGCCACACGTGCGTCGCGTGGACGAGCGGCGTGCGCAGCCGGACCGGCAGGGGGCGCAGGAACCGCGCCCACCAGTTGCGGGACTGCCGCGAGTCGATCACCAGCGCGCCGCCGGCGGGCACCGGCGCCGTCTCGTCGCCGCGCAGCCCGTAGAGCCGGTCGAGCAGGGTGCTCTTGCCGGCCCCCGGCAGGCCGGCGACGAGCACGAGGGAGCCCGCCGGGTAGCGCAGCGCCGGCCCCGGATCCACCTCGTGGAGTTCGTGGATGGTCGTCTCCTGGTCTCGGCCCGGTGGTGAAGGGGCCAACGAACACCCCGCACCGCTTGTTCCGGGCCGGACGTCACCATCCCCGCGCGCGCCACTCCGGGAGCGAGGGCCGCTCGCGGCCGAGCGTGGAGTCCTTGCCGTGGCCGGGGTAGAACCAGGTGGCGTCGGGCAGGCGGTCGAAGACGCGCTCCTCGACGTCCGACAGCAGCTGCTTGAACCGCGTCGGGTCGCCCCAGGTGTTGCCGACGCCGCCCGGGAAGAGGCTGTCGCCGGTGAACAGGTGCGGGCGGTCGGCCAGCTCGCCGCCCGCGTCGTACAGCAGCGCGATCGAGCCCGGCGTGTGGCCGCGCAGGTGGATGACGTCGAGGGACACCCGCCCGAAGCGGATCGCGTCGCCGTGCTCGACGGGCTCGGCGACCGGCTCGGGCAGCGCGTCGGCGTCGCGGGGGTGCGCGGCGACCGGGGCGCCCGTGGCGCGCACCACCTCGCTCAGCGCCATCCAGTGGTCCTGGTGGCGGTGGGTGGTGACGACGCGGGTGAGGGGGCCGTCGCCGACCAGCTCCAGCAGCCGGGACGCCTCGTTCGCCGCGTCGATCAGCAGCCGCTCGCCCGTCGCCGTGCACCGCAGGATGTAGGCGTTGTTGTCGTACGGGCCGACGCTCACCTTCGTGACCGACAGCCCGGGCAGCTCCCGGGTGTCGGGGCGCCCGCCGGTCTCGACGTTCCCGGTGTAGGTCATGGGTCCTCCCCGTCGGTGGTGCGGAGACCATCTTCCATCATCGCGCGGCGGACGGCGCGCCGGGCCCGCCGACGGAATGAGTCGCCAGACGCAGCCGAACCGTGCGCGGGCGGACGGAAATCTCCCGCTTGCCACCGCACCATGGGAACTGGAAGATCAGGTTCGACGCGTGAGGACGGTGGAAGCGTTGGTGACCGCATTCCGTCCCGGACCGGACAGGGAGAAGCCCGAGGACCTCCTCGGGCACGCCTGCGAGCTGGTCCGGCTCAGCGGCAGGGACTCCGCCGTCGCCGCGGTGTTCCTCGCCCTCGTGCTCGCCGGGACCGCGTCCCGGCTCGCGGCCGGGCCGCCCGGCCTGCCCGCGCTGGCGCTGCTGCCGGTGCTCGCCGGCGCGTTCGCGGTCTCCGCCGGGTACGCCGCCCGGTCCCGCCGCACGCTGCTGGCGGTGCTCGGCGAGGTCCGCGCCCGCACCGGCTCGCCCGTCGACCCGGGCGTGCCGTGGACGCCGTTCGGGTCCGCGGTCGCGCTGGAGGACCGGGTCCGCGACGCGGAGCTGCGCCGGCTGCTGGCCGCCGCGCACCGCTGCGGCGAGCTGTCCTGGCAGGCCGTCGCCTGGGCGGCGGCCACCTCCGTGCTGTTCCTCTTCTGGACGCTGGCGGCGGCGATGGCGGGCGGGTGACCGGATTGACCGACCTCGGGCAGATCGACCACGTGCCGGACGTCCGGCCGGGCAGCTTCTGGGACCGGCTCGCCCCCGCCGACCGGCAGGCCCTGCGCGCCATGGGCCGCCGCACCGACATCCCGCCCGGCGGGATGCTGTGCCACCAGGGGTCGGTGGCCCCCGCCGTGTACGTGGTGTTCAAGGCGTCGCCGCGCGCGGCCAGCAACGCGGTCGCCAAGGAGTTCGTCGACTCCAGCGACGGCGACGAGTCGATCATCGATCTGTTCGGGGCCGGGGACCTGGTCGGCTTCCTCGGCCCGTGGGGCCATCCGCAGCGCGGCAGCGTCGCCGCGCTCGACCACGTCGCGGCGCTGCGCGTGGACCGCGCGACGTTCCGCAGCCTGCTGGCGGCGAACCCGCGGGTCGCCGAGGCGATGATGCACGCGATCTCCGAGAGCGTCACCTTCGGCGGCCGCCGCCACGCGGTCCGCGCCGCCGACCACCCGCAGCGCCTCGCCTACCACCTGCTGGAGCTGGCGCACCGGTTCGGCGAGCCCGGCCCCGGCGACGGGACGCGGATCCCGCTCAAGCTCAGCCAGGCCGAGCTGGCGAACTGGGCGGGGATCTCCCGCGAGACGCTCGTGCGGTGGTTCCGGTCCTGGCGTGCCAAGGGCATCCTGCACCAGCGGCCCCGGCCGCTGACCGTGCTCGACGTCGAGCGGCTGCGCCGCGCCGCCAGCCCCTGGGGGGACGAGTGGCCCGCCGCCGGCGCCGCGCCCGTCCGTCCCGCCGAGCCCGCCGGGGACGCCGCGATCGCGGCGCGCGAGCCGGTGCGGCTGGAGCCGCCGGGCGGCCGCCCCACCGCGGTGCGGCTCCCCGCCGACAACCCCTTCTTCGCCGGACGGGCGGTCAGCCTCAGCAAGCTCGACCTGCTCGTCGGCCAGTCGGTGTGGCCGCGCGCGGTCGTCGTCCAGGGCATGGCGGGGGTCGGCAAGACGACGCTGGCGCTGCACTGGGCGCACCGCGTCGCCGACCGGTTCCCCGACGGCGCGCTGTTCGCCGACCTGCGCGGCACGACCCGCAGCCCCGTCACGCCCGCGGAGGCGATGGGGCAGGTGCTGCGCGCCGCCGGCGTCCCCGGCGACCAGCTGCCCCGCACCGAGGACGAGCTGGCGGCCCAGTGCCGGTCGCTGCTCGGCGGCCGGCGGATGCTGCTGATCCTCGACAACGCCGTCCAGCCCGAGCAGGTCAGGCCGCTGCTGGCGGCGGTCGCCTCCGGGCTGGTGGTGGTGACGAGCCGGCGGCGGCTGCCCGCGCTGCTGGAGGGCGCCGACGTCCGGACGCTGGAGCTGCGGGAGATGGCGACGCAGGAGGCGGTGGACCTCATCGCCAACGTCCTCGGGCCGGGCGACGCCCGCGTCCGCGACGAGCACCGGGCCGTCGAGCGGCTCGCCCGCGAGTGCGGGCACCTGCCGCTGGCGCTCGGCGTCATCGCCGGCCGGCTCGCCGAGAACCCCGGCGAGTCGATCGCCGGGACCGTCCGCGAGCTGGCCGCCCGGGACGCCCCCGGCGGCGCCCCGCCCGGGACGCCGGGGCCGGGGCTGAGCGCCGTCGTCGACCCGACGTTCGACGTCGCCTACCGGAGCCTGCGCCGCGACCAGCGGGAGGCGTTCCGCCGCCTCGGGCTCGTCGCGGGCCCCGACTTCACGCCCGCCGCGCTCGCCGCCCTCCAGGACCGGACGGCGGACGAGGCCCGCGAGTGCCTGGAGGGCCTCCGGCAGGCGTACCTCGTGCAGGACGTCGGCCCCGGCCGCTACCGCATGCACGACCTGCTGCGCGACTTCGCCCGCGAGCGCGGCCTCGGCGAGGACTCCGACGGCGAGCGGCAGGCGGCGCAGCGGCGGCGCGCGGGTCCCG
>NZ_JBFARO010000204.1:0-9612 GCF_040677125.1 Actinomadura sp. NPDC049382 | reverse complement strand
CACGCCCCCACCCAATTCCACAAACACCTCGCCCAAACACACACCCACGGCACCACCCCCACCTGGAACCACCAACCCACACACAAAACACCCCCACACAAACTCCCCACCTACCCCTTCCAACACCAGCGCTACTGGCTGGATACTCCGCCCGGCAATGGGGACGTTTCCGCAGCGGGATTGACGCCCACCGGGCATCCGCTCTTGAGCACGGCGGTGGAACTCCCTGAGGGGAAGGGGACGGTTTTCACCGGCCGCCTGTCCGTCAAGGACCAGACGTGGCTGGCCGACCACGCCGTGCTGGACGCGGTCGTCCTGCCCGCCTCCGCGATCACCGAGCTCGCCCTGTTCGCCGCGCTGCGCGAAGGCGGCGACCGCGTCGAGGAACTGGCGATCCGCACCCCGCTGGTCCTCCCCGAGGACGGGTCGGTGCAGTTGCGTGTGACGGTCGCCGCCTCCGAGCTGTCCCTGCACGCGAGGGAGGCGGACGACGCCCCCTGGACTCTGCACGCCACCGGCGTGATCGGCAGCGGCGGCGAGACCGCCGAGCGGTCCGTCACGCCCGGACCCGGAGCGCGCCCGATCGACGTCGCCGGCCTCTACGACCGGCTGCTGCGGACCGGCCTCGGCCACGGCCCGGTGTTCCAGGGCGTCCGGGCGGCATGGCGCGACGGCACCGACGTGCTGGTCGAGGCGGACCTCCCCGAGGACGCCACCGCAGCGGACTTCGGCGTCCACCCGGCGCTGCTCGACGCCGTCCTACAGCCGGTGCTGCTCGACGGCGACGACGACGGCGCACTGCGGCTGCCCTCCGCGCTGACCGGCGTGACCCTGCTCGGCGCGCCCGGCGCGACCGCGCTCAAGGCGCGGATCTCCCCGGCCGGGGACGACGCCGTCACGGTCTTCCTCACCGACGCGGACGGCGCCCCGGTCGCCCACATCGACGCGGTGATGTTGAAGCCGTTCTCCCCCGCCGACCTGCCGCGCCGGACCGGCACCCACGACGCCCTGTTCGAGGTGGAGTGGCACGCGGTCTCCGCCCCGGCCACGGCGACGACGGCGGAGGTCACACTGCACCAGGACGCCGACGCGCTCCGCGCCGCTCTCGACACGGGCGCGGCAACGTCCCTGGCCGCAGTCTTGTGCGTCCAAGGGGCAGCCGACGGGGACGGCGAAACCGAACCGCCCGCGCGGACGCGCGCCCTCACGCACCGGATGCTGGCGCTGCTCCAGGACTGGATCAGCGACGAACGGACCGCCGACACCTCGCTCGCCGTCGTGACGCGGAACGCGGTCGCCGCCCGTCCGGACGAGGACGTCGCCGACCTCCCGGCCGCCGCCGTGTGGGGGCTGCTCCGCGCCGCGCAGGCCGAGCACCCCGACCGGTTCGTCCTCGTGGACCTGGACGGGACGGACGCCTCCGCCGCAGCACTGCCCGCCGCCCTCGCGACCGGGGAGCCTCAGCTGGCGATCCGCGAAGGCCGCCTCTACGCACCGCGCCTCACCCGTTCCCCGGCCGCAGACCCCGGCGACCGGCCGTCCGCGTTCGGCGACGGCACCGTCCTGATCACCGGCGGCACCGGCACCCTCGGCACCCTCCTCGCCCGCCACCTCGTCACAACCCACGGCGTCCGCAAACTGACGCTCACCAACCGACGAGGCACGGACGCCCCCGGCGCGACCGAACTCGCCGCCGAACTCACCGGCCTCGGCGCGGACGTCACCATCGCCGCCTGCGACACCGCCGACCGCGCCGCCCTCGCCGCGCTCCTCGCCGAGACGACCGACCTCACCGCCGTCGTCCACACCGCAGGACACCTCGACGACGCCACACTCCCCACCCTCACCCCCCACCACCTCGACACCGTCCTGCGCCCCAAGGCCGACGGCGCCTGGACCCTGCACGAACTCACCAAGGACCGCGGGCTCCAGTCGTTCATCGTCTACTCGTCGACCACCGGGACCCTCGGCAACGCCGGCCAGGCCAACTACGCCGCCGCCAACGCCTTCGTGGACGCGCTCACCTCGCACCGGCGGGCGCATGGGCTGCCCGCCCAGTCGCTCGCCTGGGGGCTGTGGGCCGAGACCAGCACGATGACGGCGCGGCTCGACCAGGCCGGGCAGGCCCGCCTGCGCCGAGGCGGGATCATGCCGCTCGCGTCCGCGGAGGGCCTGGAGCTGTTCGACGCCGCCCTCGCGCTCCCCGGCCGGCCGCATCTCGTCCCCGCCCGGCTGGACCTGGTGGCGCTGCGCGCCCGCGCCGCCGACACGGCCGTGCCCGGGATGCTCCGCCACCTGCTGCGGCTGCCGCCGCGCCGCGCCGGGGCGGACGCCTCCTCGCTCGCGCGGCGGCTGGCGGGGCTGGCGGAGGCCGAGCGGGCGGAGCTGCTGCTCGACCTGGTGCGCGGGCAGATCGCCGCCGTCCTCGGGCACGGGTCGGCGGACGCGGTCGCCGCGGAGCGCCCGTTCCGGGACCTCGGCTTCGACTCGCTCACCGCGGTGGAGCTGCGCAACCGGCTCGGCATCGTCTCCGGGGTGCGGCTGCCCGCGACCGCCGTGTTCGACCACCCGACGCCCGCCGCGCTGGCCGGGTTCCTCGGCGAGCGGGTGGCGCCGCCCGCCGAGGCCGGGCCGGGGCTGGCCGAACTCGACGCGCTGGAGGCCGCGCTCGCCGGCGCCGCGCTCGACGAGGAGGCGCGCTCGCGGTTCGCCGCGCGGCTGCGCGCCCTGGTGTGGAAGTTCGACGAAGGGTCCGGCGCCGAGGAGGACCTGGCGGCCGTGTCCGACGAGGAGCTGTTCGGCGTCCTCGACAACGAGCTCGGAATCTCCTGAACCTTTGGTGAGGTCTGCATGAACGCGGTGAACGAGCAGCGCCTGCGCGACTACCTCAAGCGCGCGACGGCCGATCTGCGCCAGGCGAACCGGCGGCTGCGGGAGGCCGAGTCGCGGGAGCACGAGCCGATCGCGATCGTCTCGGCGGGCTGCCGGTTCCCCGGCGGCGCCGGGTCGCCCGAGGAGCTGTGGCGGCTCCTGGTGGACGGCGCCGACGTCCTGTCGGACCTGCCCGCCGACCGCGGCTGGGACGCCGGCGAGCTCTACGACCCCGACCCGGGCAGCACCGGCCGGACCTACGTCCGCCGGGGCGCGTTCCTGGACGGCGCGGACCGGTTCGACGCCGGGTTCTTCGGCATCAGCCCCCGCGAGGCCCTCGCGATGGACCCGCAGCAGCGGATCCTGCTGGAGACCGCCTGGGAGGCGTTCGAGCGCGGCGGACTCGTCCCGGACGCGCTGCGCGGCAGCCGCACCGGGGTGTTCGTCGGCGGCAACGGCCAGGACTACGCGCGGCGGCTGCTGAACGACCTGGAGACCGTCGAGGGTTACCTGGTGACCGGCACGTCCGCCAGCGTGGTGTCCGGCCGGATCGCCTACACCTTCGGGTTCCACGGCCCCGCGGTCACGGTGGACACCGCCTGCTCGGCGTCGCTCGTGGCGACCCATCTGGCGTGCCAGGCCCTCCGCGGCCGCGAGTGCGACATGGCCCTCGCCGGCGGTGTCACCGTCATGGCGACCCCGGCCATCTTCACCGAGTTCAGCCGGCAGCGCGGCCTCGCCCCCGACGGGCGGATCAAGGCGTTCGCCGCCGCCGCCGACGGCACCGGGTGGGGCGAGGGCGCGGGCCTGCTGCTGCTGGAGCGGCTGTCGGACGCGCAGGCGAACGGGCACCAGATCCTCGCGGTGATCCGCGGCAGTGCCGTCAACCAGGACGGCGCCAGCAACGGGCTCACCGCACCGAACGGGCCGTCCCAGCAGCGCGTCATCCGGGCAGCGCTCGCCGACGCGCACGTCTCCCCCGACGGGATCGACGCCGTCGAGGCCCACGGGACGGGCACCACGCTCGGCGACCCGATCGAGGCCCAGGCGCTGCTGGCCGCCTACGGGCAGAACCGGCCGGACGACCGTCCCCTCTGGCTCGGGTCGATCAAGTCGAACATCGGGCACACGCAGGCCGCCGCCGGCGTCGCCGGGATCATCAAGATGGTCATGGCCATGCAGGAGGGCGTCCTGCCCAAGACCCTGCACGTGGACGAGCCCACGCCGCACGTCGACTGGGAGTCCGGCGCGGTCTCCCTCCTGACCGAGAACACCGCCTGGCCGGAGACCGACCATCCGCGCCGGGCCGGGGTGTCGTCGTTCGGGATCAGCGGCACGAACGCCCACATCATCCTCGAAGCCCCGCCCGAAGCCGCCGCCGAGGAGACGGCCGCCGGACCGGCGGACGCACCCGAGCCGGAGATCGTCCCGTGGCTGCTGTCGGGCAAGACCGAGCAGGCGGTGCACGACCAGGCCGCCCGCCTCGCCGAGCACCTCGACCGGCATCCCGGCCTCGACGCCGCCGACGTCGCCCGCACGCTGGCCACCGCCAGAGCCCACCACGAGCACCGCGCCGCCGTCGTCGGCCGGACCCGCGAACAGCTCGTGTCCGGGCTGGCCGAGATCACCGCGCGGCAGGCCCGCGACGGCAAGACGGCCTTCCTGTTCACCGGCCAGGGCAGCCAGCGCCCCGGCATGGGCCGCGGACTGTACGAGGCGTTCCCCGTGTTCGCCGAGGCGCTCGACGCCGTGTGCGAGCGCATGGACCCGCACCTCGACCGTCCCCTCAAGGAGGTCATGTTCGGCGACGGGGACCTGCTCGACCAGACCCGCTACACCCAGGCGGCCCTCTTCGCCCTGGAGACCGCGCTGTTCCGGCTCGTGACCCACTGGGGGCTGCGGCCCGACCACCTCGCCGGGCACTCCATCGGCGAGGTCACCGCGGCCCACGCCGCCGGAGTGCTCTCGCTGGACGACGCGTGCGTCCTCGTCGCGGCGCGCGGGCGGCTCATGCAGAGCGCCCCCGCCGACGGGATCATGCTCACCGTCCAGGCGTCCGAGGAGGAGGTCCTCGGCTCGCTGGACGGACGCGCGGGCACCGTCGCGATCGCCGCCGTCAACGGCTCGCGCTCCACCGTGGTCTCCGGGGACGAGGAGGCCGTGCTGGCGGTCGCCGCCCACTGGGCCGAGCAGGGCCGCAAGAGCAAGCGGCTGAACGTCAGCCACGCCTTCCACTCCCCGCACATGGACCCGGTGCTGGACGAGTTCCGCGCGATCGCCGCCGAACTGCGGTACGACGCGCCGCAGATCCCGATCGTGTCGAACCTGACCGGCGGGATCGCCGACCCGGACCTGATCCGCACCCCCGGCTACTGGGCCGACCACATCCGCATGCCGGTCCGGTTCCGCGACGGCGTCCGGGCGCTGCACGAGGCGGGCACGGTCGCCTTCCTCGAACTCGGGCCCGGCGGCACCCTCACCGCGATGGGCACCGACGCCCTGTCCGACGCCCCGGACGGCGACCGGGCCGTCCTGATCGCGGCGCTGCGCGGACGGACGCCCGAGCCCGAAAGCCTGGTCACCGCACTGGCGGACGCCCACACGCACGGCGTCCACGTCGACTGGGGGACGTTCTTCTTCGGCCCGGCCCCGGCTGCCGCCCGTCGCACCGTGCCGCTGCCCACCTACCCGTTCCAGCGGCAGCGGTACTGGCCGGAGAGCGCGGTCGGCGCGGGAGAGCCCGGCAGCCTCGGGCTGGACACCGCCGACCATCCCCTCCTCGGCGCCGCCCTCACCCTCGCGACCGGCGACGGCTACCTGCTCACCGGACGCGTCTCCGCCCGGACGTCCCCGTGGCTGGCCGACGACCCGGTGCTGCCGGGCGGCGTGTTCGTCGAGCTGGCCCTGCACGCCGCCCGCCAGACCGGCGCCGACCGGGTCGCCGAGCTGGAGCTGCGGGAGCCGCTCGACCTGTCCGGCGACGGCGGCGCCGTCCAGCTCCAGGTCGCCGTCGCCGCCCCCGACGACACCGGGCACCGCGCCCTGACCGTCCACTCCCGGCCCGTCGCGGCGCAGGGCGACGACGGGGCCTGGGTCTGCCACGCCACCGGCACGCTCGGCGGCGACCCCGGCGAAGCCCCGCCCGTGGATTCGCGGAACGGCGGCGGGCGGGACGCCGACGTGGCGCTGCCCGAGGAGCTGCACCCGCAGGCCGCCCGCTTCGGCGTCCACCCGGCGCTGCTGGAGGCGGCGCACCGGGCCGTCGCCGACGAGGACGAACGGCCGTTCTCGTGGTCGGGGATCGCCCTCCACGCCACCGGTGCGACCAGCCTGCGCGTGCACCGGTCACCGTCCGGCGCGCTCTCCCTCACCGACCCGTCGGGCACGCTCGTGGCCGCCGTCGAGAGCGCCGCGTTCCGTCCGCTCGCCGCCGCCGAGCGCGACCGCATCCGGCTGCGCGACTCGCTCTTCCAACTGGAATGG
This sequence comes from Actinomadura sp. NPDC049382, assembly GCF_040677125.1. Taxonomy (NCBI): domain Bacteria; kingdom Bacillati; phylum Actinomycetota; class Actinomycetes; order Streptosporangiales; family Thermomonosporaceae; genus Actinomadura; species Actinomadura sp. NPDC049382. Next base: position 3,258 of record NZ_JBFARO010000204.1, on the reverse strand, counting down.
ACGCCGGTCTCCGCTCCGGCCTCGGCACCGGCACGGCCGGTCGGCCCCGCCCACCCGGGCATCGCCGCGCTGCGGTCGGCCATCGCGGAAGGCGCCGACCTCCCGGACACCGTCCTCGTCCACTGCGCCGGCGACGACCCGCACGCGCTCGCCCGCGAAACGCTCGCCCTCCTCCAGGAGTGGCTCGCCGACGACCGGCTCGACGGCTCCCGTCTCGTCCTGCTCACTCGCGGCGCGGTCGACGATCCGGTGGTGGCGGTGGTCTGGGGCCTGGTCCGGGTGGCGCAGAACGAGAACCCGGACGTCTTCGTCCTCATCGATCTGGACGGCACGGACGAGTCCGCTGTCCCGGCGGCGCTGGCCACCGACGAGCCGCAGCTGGCCGTCCGGGACGGGCGTGTCTACGCGCCGCGTTTGGTCCGTGCGCAGCCCCCGGCCGACGACAGGCCCTCTGGTCTGGACGCGGACGGCACCGTCCTGATCACCGGCGGCACCGGCACCCTCGGCGCCCTCGCCGCCCGCCACCTCGTCACCCGGCACGGCGTCCGGAAGCTGCTGATCGTCAGCCGCCGAGGCCCGGACGCGCCCGGGGCCGACGAACTCGCCGCCGAACTCACCGAGCTGGGCGCCGGCGTCACCGTCACCGCCTGCGACACCAGCGACCGCGCGGCCCTGGCCCGCCTCTTGGAGGACGTGCCGGACCTGACCGCCGTCATCCACACCGCCGGCGTCATCGACGACGCCACCGTTCCGAACCTCACGCCCGACCGCCTGGACGCGGTGCTGCGTCCGAAGGTCGATGCGGCCTGGCACTTGCACGAACTCACCCAAGACCGCGACCTGTCGGCCTTCGTCCTCTACTCCTCCGCAGCCGGAACCCTCGGCAACCCGGGACAAGCCAACTACGCCGCCGCCAACACCTACCTCGACGCCCTCGCCCACCACCGCCACGCACAAGGACTCCCCGCCACCTCCCTCGCCTGGGGACTCTGGCAACAGGCCAGCGCCCTCACCCAACAGATCGACGTCGACCGCAGCCCGCTGACCCCCCTCAGCACTCACCAGGCCCTCGCCCTCCTCGACATCGCACTCGCCAGCGATCGGCCCACCCTCATCCCCGCGCAGCTCAACACCGCCGCGCTGCGTGCGCGGATGGCCGACGGCGAGGTGCCGCCGCTGCTCCGGGGGCTGTTCCGCGCGCCTCTCCGGCGGCTGGACGCGGGCGGCGGGCAGCTGACGGAACGGCTCCGGGGACTGGCGGAGGACGAGCAGCAGAGCATGCTGCTGGAGTTCGTGCGGACGCAGGTCGCCTCCGTCCTCCGGCACGACGGCCTCGGCTCCGTCCCGCCGGACCGGCCCTTCCAGGACCTCGGCTTCGACTCGCTCACCGCCGTCGAGCTGCGCAACCGGCTCAACGCCGCCACGGGGCTGCGGCTGCCCGCCACGCTCGCCTTCGACTACCCGACGCCCGCCCTGCTGGCGCCGTATCTGCGGGCGCGGCTGCTCGGCGAGGCGGACGCGGCCGCGGCGGCGCCCGTCACCGCCGCCGAGCCGGACGAGCCGATCGCGATCGTCGGCATGGGCTGCCGGTTCCCCGGCGGCGCGGACTCGCCCGAGGCACTCTGGGAGCTGCTCGCCGAAGGCCGCGACGCCGTCTCCGGACTGCCCACCGACCGGGGCTGGGACGTGTCCGCGCTGTACGACCCGGACCCCGGGCGGCGCGGCAAGACCTACGTCCGCGAGGGCGGGTTCCTCTACGACGCGGGCGACTTCGACGCCGAGTTCTTCGGGATCAGCCCCCGCGAGGCCCTCGCCACCGACCCGCAGCACCGGCTGCTGCTGGAGACCGCCTGGGAGGCCGTCGAGCGCGCCGGGATCGACCCGGGGACCCTGCGCGGCAGCCGCACCGGCGTGTTCGCCGGCGTCATCGCGCAGCACTACGCGGTCGGCGCGAACCTGCCGGAGAGCACCGACGGGTACCTGGTCACCGGGACGACGACCAGCGTCGCCTCCGGCCGCATCGCCTACACCCTGGGCTTCGAGGGGCCCGCCCTCACGATCGACACGGCGTGCTCGTCCTCGCTCGTCGCCCTGCACCTGGCCTGCCAGGCGCTGCGCAAGGGCGAATGCGACATGGCCCTGGCGGGCGGCGCCACCGTCCTGTCGGTGCCGATGGTCTTCACAGAGTTCAGCCGGCAGCGCGGCCTCGCCCCCGACGGCCGCTGCAAGCCGTTCGCCGCCGCCGCCGACGGCACCGGATGGGGCGAAGGCGTCGGCCTGGTCGTGCTCGAACGCCTCTCGGAGGCCCGGCGCAAGGGCCACCACATCCTCGCGGTCGTCCGGGGCAGCGCCCTCAACCAGGACGGCGCCAGCAACGGGCTCACCGCGCCGAACGGGCCGTCACAGCAGCGCGTCATCCGGGCTGCGTTGGCCGACGCGCGTCTCACCCCTGACGAGATCGACGCCGTCGAAGCCCATGGGACGGGCACCACGCTCGGCGACCCGATCGAGGCGCAAGCGCTCCTGGCCACCTACGGGCAGGACCGGCCGGACGGCCAGCCCCTGCGGCTCGGGTCCATCAAGTCGAACATCGGGCACACGCAGGCCGCCGCAGGTATCGCCGGGATCATCAAGATGGTCATGGCGATGCAGGAAGGCGTCCTGCCCAAGACCCTGCACGTGGACGAGCCGTCCCCGCACGTCGACTGGGAAACCGGCGCGGTCTCCCTCCTCACCGAGACCACCGCCTGGCCCGACACCGGACGCCCCCGCCGGGCCGGGGTGTCATCGTTCGGGATCAGCGGCACCAACGCCCACATCATCCTCGAATCCCCGCCGGCCGCCGAAGAAAGCGACTCTTCGGAGGAGAGCGGCGACGGCGGCGCTTCAGAGGCGCGAATCGTGCCGTGGCCCATTTCGGCGAAGTCCGAGAAGGCGCTGCGCGATCAGGCGGCGCGGCTCGCGGAATTCGCCGCCGCCGATCCCGGACTCGTTCCCGCCGAGGTAAGCCATTCGCTCACGTCGAAGCGAGCGGTATTCGACCATCGCGCCGTAGTCATCGGCTCCACGCGGAAAGACTTCCTGGACGGCCTGCGCGCATTCGCCGAAGGCGAAACCGCGGAGAACGTCGTCTCCGGAGAATTCTTCGGTGACGATCCGAAGATCGTGTTCATTTTTCCGGGGCAAGGGTCGCAATGGCCCGGCATGGCCGTCGACCTCCTGGACGCCGAACCCGCGTTCGCCGAACACATGGACGCC
>NZ_JBFARO010000203.1:3962-9633 GCF_040677125.1 Actinomadura sp. NPDC049382 | reverse complement strand
CCCGCCGCGGTCGCGGCGGCGGCCGGGGCGGGGCTCGTCCTGGCCGAGCGGCGCGCGGCGGCGCCGATGCTGCCGGGCGGGCTGCTGCGGGCGCGGGCGTTCCTCGGCGCGAACGCCATCGCGCTGATCATGAACCTGGTCACCAACGGGGTGCTGTTCACCTCGACGCTGGCGCTGCAGCAGGCCGGGCACCGCTCGGCGGCGTCGGCCGGGGCGCTGCTGCTGCCGATGGCGGTGCCGCTGGCGGTGCTGGCGCCGGTGAGCGGGCGGCTGACCGCCCGGTTCGGGACGCGGGTGCCGCTGACCGCGGGGGCCGCGGTCGCCGCCTGCGGGTCGCTGTCGCTGCTGGCCGCCGGGCCGGGCGGCGGGTACGGGCCGCTGCTGCCGGCGCTGGCGGCCATCGGGATCGGCGACGGCCTGATCGTCACGGCCGCGGTCGCCGCCGCGATGCGCGCCGCGCCGCCCGCGCACGCCGGCCTGGCGGGCGGGTTCAACAACGCCGCCCGGCAGGTCGGGACGGCGCTGGGCGTCGCGGTGTACGGGGCGGTCGCCGGGCCGGCGACCGGCCCGGGGTTCGCGTCGGGGCTGCACGCGCTGGCGTGGGTGAGCGCGGCGCTGTGGGCGGTGGCGCTGGCCCTCGTCCGCGCCGTCCCGGCCCGCTGACGCCCTCGCGGGCGCCGGAAAACCGGTTGGCGGGGCCCGCGGCGGTCCCTTACAACGGTCGGCATGCTCCGCAAATACCCCCGGACCCCGCACATCGCGGGTTCGCGGCTCCAACCCGGCGACCACGACCTCGCCGCGGCGCCGTTCGCCGAGATCGCCGGGCGGTACCTGGTGGTGGAGGAGAAGCTCGACGGCGCCAACGCCGGGATCAGCTTCACCGCCGGCGGGGAGCTGCGGCTGCAGAGCCGCGGCCACTACCTGGCCGGCGGGCCCCGCGAGCGGCAGTTCGGGCCGCTGAAGGCGTGGGCGGCGTCGGTCCAGCACGTCCTGCGCGAACGCCTGCGGGACCGGTACGTCCTGTACGGGGAGTGGCTGTACGCCAAGCACACCGTCTTCTACGACGCGCTCCCCCACTACTTCTGCGCGTTCGACGTGCTGGACCTCGCCGACGGGACGTTCCTGTCGACGCCGCGGCGCGCGGAGCTGCTCGCCGGGACGCCGGTGGTGCCGGTGCCGGTCCTGCACGAGGGCCCGCTGCCGGACCTGGCCGCGCTGACGGCGCTGGCGGGGCCGTCGAGGTGCCGCACCCCGCACTGGCGGGAGGCGCTGCGCGCGGCGGCCGCCGCCGGCGGCGCCGACCCCGGCCGCGTCGCGGCGGAGACCGACTCGTGCGAGGAGATGGAGGGCCTCTACATCAAGGTGGAGGAGGACGGGCAGACCGTCGGCCGCTACAAGTGGGTCCGTCCGAGCTTCCTGACCGCGATCCTGGACGCCGGCACGCACTGGCTGGACCGGCCGATCGTCGCCAACGGCCTGGCAGACCCGGAGGTGCTGTATGCGGGTGTTCGATGAGCTGTGCCCGGCGCCCCCTCACTGGAGCGTCCCCTGGGACCGGATCCGGGACGCGTTCGCCTGGGTGCGGGACCTGGCCGGCGTCCCCCAGGACCCCCTCCACCACGGCGAGGGCGACGTCGAGACCCACACCCGGATGGCGTGCGAGGCGCTGGCGTCGCTGCCGCAGTGGCGGGCCCGCCCGGCCGCCGAGCGGGTCCGGCTGTTCACCGCGGTGCTGATGCACGACGTCGCCAAGCCGTACTGCACCGCGCTGGACGGCGACGGCCGCGTCACCGCGCACGGCCATTCCCGCCGCGGCGACCTGATGGTGCGGCGGATCCTGTGGGAGCTGGGCGCGCCGGTCGCCTGGCGCGAGCACGTCGCGGCGCTGGTCCGCCACCACCAGGTGCCGTTCTGGGCTCTGGAGCGCCCCGACCTGCAGCAGATCGCGTTCCGGGCGAGCCTGCTGGCCCGCAACGACGACCTGGTGCTGCTGGCGTCGGCCGACATCCTCGGCCGGGTCTGCTCCGACACCGCCGAACTGCTGGACAACGCCGCCCTGTACAGGGAGTACTGCGCCGAGCAGGAGTGCCTGGAGGCTCCGCGCGCGTTCCCGTCCGACCACGCCCGGTTCTGGTACTTCCGCAAGCCCGGCCGCGACCCCGGCTACGCCGCGTTCGACGACACCCGCTGCACGGTGACCGTGCTGTCGGGGCTGCCGGGCGCGGGCAAGGACCACTGGATCGCCGCGCACCGCCCGGACGCGCCGGTCGTGAGCCTGGACCGGCTCCGCGCCGAGATGGGCGTGTCCCCCTCGGGGGACCAGCGGGCGGTGGCGGCCGCCGCGCACGAGGAGGCCCGCGGGCACCTGCGCGCGGGCAGGTCGTTCGTGTGGAACGCCACCAACGTGTCGCGGCAGCAGCGGGAGGCGTGCACGGGGCTCGCCGCCCGGTACCGGGCGCGGGTGGAGATCGTCGCGGTGGAGGCGCCGCCCGGCGTGGTCCGCGACCGCAACCGGGCGCGGCGGGCGCCCGTCCCGGACGCGGTCGTGGACCGGCTGGTGCGCCGCTGGGAGACCCCCGACCCGACCGAGGCGCACCGCGTCGACTGGCTCACCACCGCCTGACCCCGGGCCGGGATCGCTGGTACGGCGGGGGCGATAATCGGGCGGGACGGCGACGAGCGGCGGGAGTGGCCCATGGGAGCAGGGGTGGCGCTGGTGACCGGCGCCGGATCGGGCATCGGAGCGGCGGTCGCGGCCGGGCTCCTGGACGCCGGGTGGCGGGTGGCCCTCGCCGGCCGCCGCCCCGGCCCCCTGCGGGCCGCCACCGCCGCGGCCCCCGACGGAGCGGCGCTGGCCGTCCCCGCCGACGTCACCGACCCCGGCGCCGTGCGGGAGCTGTTCGCCGCCGTCGCCGGCCGGTGGGGGCGGCTGGACCTGCTGGTCAACAACGCCGGGGTGTTCGGCGCGTCCGCGCCCGTGGAGGACTACTCCCTCCGGGAGTGGCGCCAGGTCGTCGACACCAACCTCACCGGCGCGTTCCTGTGCGCGCAGCAGGCGTTCCGGATGATGAAGGACCAGGACCCGCAGGGCGGGCGCATCATCAACAACGGGTCGCTGTCGGCGCACACGCCGCGGCCCCGCACCGTCGCCTACGCCGCCAGCAAGCACGCCGTGACCGGCCTCACCAAGGCGCTGTCGCTGGAGGGCCGCCCCCACCGGATCGCGTGCGGGCAGATCGACGTCGGCAACGCCGCCACCGACATGACCGGCGCGTTCGGCACCGGCACCCTGCAGGCGGACGGGACGGTGAAGGCCGAGCCGGTGATGGACGTCCGCCACGTCGTCGACGCCGTCCTGTACATGGCGGGGCTGCCGCTGGAGGCCAACGTCCAGTTCATGACGGTGCTGGCCGCGGCGATGCCGTCGCACGTCGGGCGCGGCTGACCGCCGCCCCGCCGGGGGCGCGCGACGGCGCGGTCCGGCGCGCATGTTCACCCTTTGTCGGGAACCGGCCACGTTTAGCCTCCGACAAGGGGGAACGCCACCTTCAAGCGTCGAGACAACGCGGAGGGGGCCTGAAGGCGATGGGCATCGTGCGGCAGACGCATGACGGCGAGGCGGCGGCCGAGGGCATGGGCGCGCACCGCGTGGACCAGGCCCGGGCACCGGAGTTCCAGTCCCGGCGCCCGGAGGCGGGCACCGGCGAGCTGGTGCGGCAGGCCGCGCAGCAGGTCTCGGACCTGACCCGCGCCGAGCTGCGGCTGGCGGCCGCCGAGCTGAAGGCCAAGGCCCGGCACGCCGGCACCGGCGCCGGGATGTTCGGCGGCGCGGCGCTGATGGCGCTGTACGGGTTGGGGGCGCTGCTGACCGCGGCGATCGCCGCGATCGCGCTGGCGCTCCCGGTGTGGGCGGCGGCGCTGATCATGGGCGGGTTCCTGATGCTGGTGGCCGGGGTGCTGGCCCTGATGGGCCGGTCGCAGACCAGGCGCGCAGCGCCGGCCAAACCGGAGGCGGCGATGGACGGCGCGCGGCAGACCGTGGCCGAACTGAGGGAGAGGGCGACGCACCGATGACGGTTCAGGGCAGGCACGGAGCCGAGGCCGCCACCGAGGAGCTGCGCCAGGAGGTCGACCGGGCGCGCCACGAGCTCGGCGACACCGTCGAGCAGCTGGCCGCCAAGGCGGACGTGAAGGCGCTGGCCCGGGAGAAGGCCGAGTACGCCAGGAGCCGGGCGCGCGACGCCGCGGCGTCGGCGTGGCAGGCGGCCGGCTCGGAGGAGACGATGGCGCGGGCCCGGCAGGGCGGCGCGGTGGCCGCCTCCGCGGGCGCGCTGGCGGTGGCGGCGCTGTGGATCCGCCACCGGCGGACGTCCTCGCGGCGGGTGGGGCCGGTGCGGTTCCGGATCGCCCCCGGGCAGCGCCGCGCGGTGAAGGTGCGGCGCCGCAAGGGCCGCTGACCCCGGGCCGCCGAGACCCTCGGGACCGGGCCCGCCCCCGGGACCGACCCCCTGGAACGATCCGGTGAGAGGACCCGCATGCCTGTCCCTGGCGCGATCGCCGACCCCCCGGCCGCCTCGTGGCGGGGGGCGCTGAAGCGGACGTTCGGCGAGTTCAAGCGCGACAACCTCACCGCGTGGGCGGCGGCGCTCACCTACTACTCGATCCTGTCGATCTTCCCGGCGCTGCTGGTGGTGGTGTCGCTGGTCGGGCTGGCCGGCCGGTCCACCACCGACGAGCTGATCAAGAACATCGGGGAGCTGGCGCCGGGCGCGGTCAGGGACCTGCTGGTGAGCTCGGTTCGGCAGCTGCAGGGCAGCAGTGGCGGCGCCGGGGTGATCGCGGTCGTGGCCCTGCTGGGCGCGGTGTGGTCGGCGTCGGGGTACGTCGGCGGGTTCATGCAGGCGTCCAACATCGTCTACGACGTCCCCGAGGGCCGTCCGATCTGGAAGACGCTCCCGGTGCGGATCGGGGTGACGCTGGTGACGCTGGTGCTGCTGTCGGCGTCGGGGATCGCGGTGGTGGTGACCGGGCCGCTGGCGCGCAAGGTCGGCGACGTGATCGGCGCCGGGTCGCAGGCGGTGACGGTGTGGAACATCGCCAAATGGCCGGTGCTGCTGGTGGTGGTGGCGTTCCTGTTCATGCTGCTGTACTGGGCGTCGCCCAACGCCAAGCGCGGTTTCAGGGGGCTGGTGCCCGGCGGGGTGCTGGCGATCGTGGTGTGGCTGGCGGCGTCGGGGCTGTTCGCGGTGTACGTGGCGAACTTCTCCTCCTACAACAAGACCTACGGCAGCCTCGCGGCGGTCATCGTGTTCCTGGTGTGGCTGTGGATCACGAACCTGGCGATCCTGCTGGGCCTGGAGCTGAACGCCGAGCTGGAGCGGGGCCGGGCGATCGCCGCGGGCACTCCCCCGGGCCGGGAGCCGTACGTGCGGTTCCGCGACACCCGCGCCTTCGACGAGGAGGACCGCCGCGAGACCGGCGCGGCCGGCGAGGACGCCGGCCGCGGGGGTGCGGCCGAGCGGAAGGGCGGCGCCGACCAGGAGGGGGGCGGCGGCCCGGGGGCGCAGGGTCCAGAGGCGCAGGGTCCAGAGGCGCAGGGTCCAGAGGCGCAGGGTCCAGAGGCGCAGGGTCCAGAGGCGCAGGGTCCAGAGGCGCAGGGTCCAGAGGCGCA
>NZ_JBFARO010000203.1:0-3863 GCF_040677125.1 Actinomadura sp. NPDC049382 | reverse complement strand
AGGGTCCAGGAGCGACGCGCGGCCGTCCCGGCCCGGGGCGTTCCTAGCGGCGTTCCGTACCCGGCTGCGGGGGTGTACCGGGGAATCACGGTCGCATGAGGGCGAAAACGGTGAATAGGATCATGGCATGCTCCGTCCCGCTTACCCGATCGAGACCGAGCGGCTCACCCTGCGGCCGTTCCACGAGGGCGACGTCGAGGGCCTGTACGCCTACCAGTCCCTGCCGGAGGTGGCGCGGTTCCTGTACTGGGAGCCGCGGACGCTGGAGGAGTCGCGGTCGTTCCTGAAGCAGAAGATGGGCGCCTCCACCGTGGAGAAGGAGGGCGACTGGCTCGTCCTGGCGGTGGTGTGGCGCGAGACCGGTGACCTGATCGGCGAGGTCAACCTGCAGTACCGCAGCCGCGAGCACCGGCAGGGCGAGATCGGCTACATCTTCAACCCCGCCTTCCACGGCCGGGGGTTCGCCACCGAGGCCGCCGAGGTCGTGCTGCGGCTGGGGTTCGAGGGCCTGGACCTGCACCGGGTGTGCGGGCGGCTGGACGGCCGCAACGCCGCGTCCGCGCGGGTGCTGGAGCGGCTGGGGATGCGCCGGGAGGCGCACCTGGTGCAGAACGAGATCGTCAAGGGCGAGTGGAGCGACGAGGTCGTGTACGCGATGCTGCGGCACGAGTGGGACGCCCGCACCGCCGGCCGACCTGACGCGGAGTAGCGCGCCCGGCGGTCACCGGTCGGCCTGCTCGGCCAGGGCGCGGGCCAGGTCGCGGACGTGGCCGCGCAATTCGGCGGGACGCCGGACGATGAAGGGGAACCCGAGCCCGGCCAGCATCCGGGCCATGCCGTCGAGCCGTTCGGCGCGGGTGGTCAGCACCACTCCCCCGCCCTCGCCGCCGGTGTTGTCGGCCAGGGTCGCGACCGCGGCGGGGACGCGGCGGCGGGCCTCGGCGAGGGTGGTCTGCAGGACGACCTCGACCTCGTGGGCGTAGGGGACGCGGGCCAGGGACCGCAGCACGTCGCGGACGGGGTCGGCGTCGCCGGGCGCCTCGAACAGCTCGGCGCCCGGTTCGGCGGAGGCGATCCGGTCGACGCGGAACGTGCGGGTCTCGCCGCTGCGGTGGTCGTGGCCGGTGACGTACCAGCGGCCGGAGTGCAGCACCAGCCCGTGGGGGTCCAGGTCCCGTTCGGTCTCCTCGCCGCGCCAGGACCGGTACCGCAGCCGGACGCGGCGGTGCTCGCGGGCGGCGGCGGCCAGGGTGAGGACGGCGCCGGTGTCGGGGACCGCACCGGGCGCGGCGCCGGCGGCGCGGTCGGGGCCGGTGAATCCGAGCGTGTCGCGCAGGGCCTGGACCCGGTCGCGGAGCGCGTCGGGCAGGACGCGCTGCACCTTGGCCAGGGCGCTCTCGGCGGCGGGCCCGGGCAGCCCGGTGCGGCGTCCCGCGAGCAGTCCCAGGACGACGGCGACGGCCTCGTCGTCGGTGAGCATCAGCGGCGGCAGCTTGTAGCCGGGCATGAGCCGGTAGCCACCGTACCTGCCGCGGTCGGCGACGACGGGGACGCCGAGGTCGTCCAGGCGGGCGGCGTAGCGGCGGACGGTGCGCTCGTCCACGCCGAGCCGGCGGGCCAGTTCGGCGCCGCCGAGGCGGTGCCCGGCCTGCAGCAGTTCCAGCATCGCCAGGACGCGGGTCGTCGGGTGGGACGAATGTGGCACGGGTCACTCACTTAATCCGGGCGGGTCCTGTCCGGTATCGACCGTAGCGTGGTGCCGTACCGAACAGGAGAGGACGGCGCGACATGAGCACCGACATGAGCACCGAGACGAGCACCGGAACGGCTGGGGCGGCGCAGGAGAAGGCGGGGGCGGGGACGTTCGTCCTGGTCCCCGGGTACTGGCTCGGCGCGTGGGCGTGGGACGAGGTCGCGGCGGTGCTGCGCGCGGCGGGCCACGAGGTGCACGCGGTGACGCCGTCCGGGCAGGCCGAGCGCGCGGGCGGCGACGTCTCCGGCATCGACGTGGACACCCACATCGCCGACATCGCGCGGGTCGTCGAGGACGGCGGGCTGGAGCGGGTCGTGCTGGTCGCGCACAGCGGCGCGAACATGGCGGTGACGGGCGCGGCCGACCGGATGCCCGGCCGGATCGCCCGCGTGGTGTACGTCGACACCGGGCCGATGCCGTCGGGGATGGCCGCGATCGACTTCCACGAGCCGTCCGAGCGGGCGGAACTGGAGCGGGCGGTCGCCGAGGAGGGCGGCGGCCGGGTGATCCCGGTGCCGCCGTTCGACCCGGCCGCCGACCCGGTGAACCTGGCGGGGCTGAGCGCCGCGCGGCTGGCGGAGCTGCGCGAGCGCGCCACGCCGCAGCCGTTCGGGACGGCGACGCAGCCGGCGGCCCGCCCGGACCCGCTGCCGGCGACGCCGCGTACGCTGATCGCCACGACGATCCCGCTGGACGTGGTGCGGCGGCTCGGCGAGGACGGCCATCCGGTGTTCGCGGCGATGACGGGGCCCGGCTGGGAGTACCGGGAACTGGCGACGGGGCACTGGCCGATGCTGTCGGAGCCGGCGGCGCTGGCGGCGCTGCTGGCCGAAGCGGCCGGATGACTCACTTCTCCACAGCGCCGCGCCCTTTTCTTGTAACCGGCACATGTAGATCATTTCGGCGGGTGCGAGGACACTCTCCCGAAGTCGCGCGGCCGCCGGGGGTCGGGCCTGATCCGCGAGGTGAGCAGATGACACCCTCCGTCCGCCGTCGGTCACACCGGGTCCGCTGGCGGCGCTCGCTGGCCTCCGGCGCCATCGGCGCCGTCCTCGTCGCCGGGATCGGCACGGCGGGAACGGTCCCGGCGCAGGCCCGCGCGCTGGCGCTCGCGGGGCCGTCCGCCAAGGCCGACGACGGCGCGCGCATCACCGCGGAGACGAAGGTCGGCACCCGCGAGGTCGACATCACCATCGAGTCGCCCGCGCTGGGCAAGTCGGTGAAGACCCGGATCCTGCTGCCGAAGGGCTGGACGCGGGACTCGGCGGCGACGTGGCCGATCCTGTACGCCTTCCACGGCGGGCAGGACAACTACACCTCGTGGACCAAGAACACCGACATCGAGGCGTGGGCGGCCAAGTACAACGTCATCGTGGTGATGCCCGAGGGCGAGAACGGCTCCTACACCGACTGGTACAACTACGGCAAGGGCGGGTCGCCCAAGTGGGAGACCTTCCACACCGCCGAGGTGCGCCAGCTGATGGAGCGCAACTACCACGCGGGCGCGCTGCGCGCGGCGATCGGGAACTCCTCGGGCGGCGCGGGCGCGATGGCGTACGCGGCGCGGCATCCGGGGATGTTCAAGTACGCGGCGTCGCTGAGCGGGATCCTGTCGATGCGCTCGATCGGGATGCCGGCGATGCTGATGTTCACCAACGCCGGCAACGGGCAGGACCCGTTCGCGATCTGGGGCATCCCGTGGGTCGACGACGCCAACTGGGCGGCGCACGACCCGTACTCGCTGGCGGACAAGCTGCGCGGCACCCAGCTGTTCTTCTCGGCGGGGACGACCGGGCGCCCGGGGCCGGGCGACCCGGACGTGGCGCCGTGGGACATCGGGCTGCTGAGCGAGATCGCGGTCGGCGCGAACAACAAGGACTTCCAGAAGCGGCTGGACCAGCTGAAGATCCCCTACACGGCGCACATCTACGGCGACGGGCGGCACAACTGGCCGGCGTGGGTGCGGGAGTCGCAGTCCATCTGGCCGGCGCTGATGAAGTCGATCGGGGCGCGGCAGGCGTGACGCGCGGCTGAGCGCGGGGTTCGGGCCCGGCCCGGTGCGGGGACGGCGGCGGCTGCCGTCCCCCCACCCCGCCGCCGGGCGTCGCGG
>NZ_JBFARO010000202.1:0-9818 GCF_040677125.1 Actinomadura sp. NPDC049382 | reverse complement strand
GGCCGTCGCCCGGTACGCGCCGCCCGATCAGGTGGGCGCCTACCTCGGGGCGTCGTCGTTCCTGGCCGGGATGACGGCGTTCGGCGGCGACCTCGTCGCCGACATCCGCGACGGCGGCGAGGCCGCCGGCGTCCGGGCCATGGTGACCGGGCAGACCGCGATGGCGATCGACGTGTCCGCCAAGCTCGGCCAGGCGCTCGCGCCCTACCTCGCCGTCGTCGTCGGCCTCGCGTTCATCCTGCTGCTCCTGGTGTTCCGGTCGCTGCTCGTGCCGCTGAAGGCGACGCTCGGGTTCCTGCTCACCGTCGCCGCCACCTTCGGTGCCGTCGTCGCCGTGTTCCAGTGGGGCTGGCTCGCCGGCCTGCTCGGCGTCGCGGAGACCGGCCCCATCATGAGCATGATGCCGATCTTCCTGATCGGGGTGGTGTTCGGCCTCGCCATGGACTACCAGGTCTTCCTCGTCACCCGGATGCGCGAGGAGCACGTGCACGGCGCCGCGCCCACCGAGGCCGTCGTCACCGGGTTCCGGCACGGCGCCCGCGTCGTCGGCGCCGCCGCCGTCATCATGATCGCGGTGTTCGCCGGGTTCGTCGCCTCCTCCGAGTCGATGATCAAGATGATGGGGTTCGCGCTCGCGGCCGGCGTCGCCTTCGACGCCTTCGTGGTCCGCATGACGCTCGTCCCCGCGGTGATGGCGCTGTCCGGCCGCGCCGCCTGGTGGCTGCCCCGCTGGCTCTCGCGTGCCTTGCCCAACGTGGACGTCGAAGGTGAGAGGCTTCGGCATCTGCTCGACGAGCCGGGCGAGCGCCCCCGCGAGCGGGAACCCGCGGCCTCGCGGAGCTGAGCCGGCCCGTCCCCCCACAGAAGGACAGCGATGTGAGCCTCCTCGACCGACCCGCCCGGCCGGCCGGCGCCCTCGCGCGGCTGCGCCGGCCGGGACGCCGGAACGCGCCCGCCGCGGGACGGCCCGGCCGGGAGCGCCCCGGCGGGCGGCCCCACGCCGTCCGCGAGCTGGTCCTGATCGTGGTGCTGTTCACGGTCTACAAGCTCGGCCGGCTGCTGGCGAGCGGGCGGGTCGGGGAGGCGTTCGCCAACGCCCGCGACGTGTGGCACCTGGAGCGCCTGCTGCGCCTGCCCAGCGAGACCGGCGTCCAGGACGGCCTGCTGAACAGCCAGCTCCTCGTGCACGCGGCCAACTGCTACTACGCCTATGTGCACTTCCCGGCGGCGATCGCCTTCCTGCTCTGGATCTACCTGCGGCGGCCCGCCCACTACCGGTGGGTCCGCCGGGTCATGGTCGCGCTGACCGGCGTCGCGCTCGTCCTGCACCTGCTCGTCCCGCTGGCCCCGCCGCGGATGCTGCCCGCCACCGGGCTCATCGACACCGCGGCGCGGTTCGGCCCGGCCGTGTACGGGCCGCCGCAGACCGACACCGTCGCCAACCAGTACGCGGCCATGCCGTCCCTGCACATCGGGTGGGCCGCCGTCATCGCGCTCGGCCTCATCGTCACGTCCCGGACGCGCTGGCGCTGGCTGTGGCTCCTGCACCCCGCAGTGACGGTCGCGGTCGTGGTCGGCACCGCCAACCACTACTGGCTGGACGGCATCGTGGTGCTCGCCCTGCTGGCGGTCAGCGTCCTGGTCCTGCGCCCGCCCGCCGCCGGGCGGGCCGCGGCGCCCGGCTAGCCCGCCGGCTCCGCCGCCCGCCCCGGATCCCCCTCCGGCTCCGCGTCCAGCGTCTCCAGCAGCTCGGTCACCGGCTGCAGCTTCTCGTACAGCAGCAGCACGGGCTCGCCCGGCTCGGCGAGGTCCAGCGCGGACGCCAGCGCCCCCTTCAGGTCGCCCGCCGGATGGTGCAGGACGTCCGGGCGCGCCTCCCGCAGCCCCTGCACGATCAGCCGGGTCATCTCGCCGGAGCGGCGGCCCCGCAGGTCCTCGTCCTCGTAGACGACGACGCGGCCGAACGACGCGGCGAGGGCCCGCGCCGTCTCGCCGACGAGCTCGTCGGACCGGTCGCCCGGCAGCGTGACCGCGGCGACGCCCCCGGCGCCCCAGCGCCGCTCCACGAACGCGCCCATCGCGGCGACCGCCGCCGGGTTGTGCGCGTAGTCGACCAGCACCGGGTTCTCCCCGACCCGGTACACGCAGCCCCGGCCGGGGTTGCGGGTGTGCGGGTCGAACGAGCGCAGGGCGCGCGCCACCACGTCCACCGCGACGCCGAGGGCGCGGGCGGCGGCCGCCGCGGCCAGCGCGTTCGCCAGCACGTGCGCGGCGTGCCCGCCGAACGCGCCCGCCACCTCCGCGGCCGGCAGGATCCGGGTCCGGCGGTCGCCGCGCGCCTCGGTCAGCCAGCCGTCCGCCAGGTAGTAGCCGAGGCCGCCGCCGCGCAGGTGCGCGACGAGGACGGGCGCGTCCGGCGACAGCGCGAAGAACCGCAGCACCGGGTCGCGGCGCCGCACCGAGGGCCGCTCCGCCAGGCTCGCCGACGGCTCGTCCTCGGCGTTCAGCACCACGTGCCCGCCGCGCCGGACCTCCTCGGCGACCAGCGCCTTGATGTCGAGCAGGTCGGCCACCGACTCGGTGTCGTCCACGCCGAGGTGGTCGCGGGTCACGTTGGTGACGACCGCGACGTCGGCGCGGTCGTAGCCGAGGCCGCGCCGGACGATGCCGCCGCGCGCGGTCTCCAGCACGGCCGCCTCCACCGACCGGTCGCCGAGCACCATCTCCGCCGAGCGGGGCCCGGACGCGTCCGACAGGTGGACCTGCCGCCCGCCCACGTGCACGCCCTCGGTGCTGGTCATGCCGGTCCGCCGGCCGTCCAGCTCCAGCATGTGCGCGATCATCCGGACGGTCGTCGTCTTGCCGTTGGTGCCGGTCACCGACACGATCGGGATCCGCGACGGCGTGCCCGCCGGGTACATCAGGTCGATGACGTCGCCGGCGACGTCCCGTCCCGCCCCCTCGTGCGGCGCCAGGTGCATGCGCAGCCCCGGCGCGGCGTTGACCTCCAGGATCCCGGCGGCGCCGCGCTCGGCGGGCACCGGGGAGGCGATGTCGGGCAGCCGCAGGTCGATGCCGCACACGTCCATGCCGACGGCCGCGGCGGCCCGCACGCACATCGCGGCGACGTCCGCGTGGACCTCGGCGGTCACGTCGCGGCTGGTGCCGCCGGTGGACAGGTTCGCGTTGCGGCGCAGCCACACCCGCTCCCCGGCGCCGGGCACCGAGTCCGGGCCGTGCCCCTGCCGCGCCAGCAGCGCCAGCTCCGTCGGGCCGAGCGCCAGCCGCGTCAGCGGCCGGTCGTGGCCCTCGCCGCGGGCCGGGTCGGCGTTGACCCGCTCCACCAGCGCCGCGATCGCGCTCTCCCCGTCGCCGGTCAGATGGGCGGCGGTCAGCTCGGCCGCCGCCGCGACCCGGCCGCCGACCACCAGGACCCGGTAGTCCTTGCCCGGGATGTAGGACTCGACGAGCACCTCGCCGGCCTCCCCGGCGGCGGACGCGAACGCGGCCACCACCTCCGGCGGCTCGGTCAGCTCGATGTGGACGTTCTCGCCCTGGTGCCCGGCGAGCGGCTTGACGACCACCGGCCCGCCGATGTCGCGCAGCGCCGCCAGGGCCTCCGCCGGCGACGCCGCGACCCGCCCCTCGGGGACGGGGACGCCCGCGTCGGCGAGGACGCGGTGCGCGAGCCGCTTGTCGCCGGCGACCTCCATCCCGATCGCGGAGGTCGCGTCCGTCATCGCCGCCCACACCGTCCGCCGGTACCGCCCGTACCCGAGCCGCAGCAGGTTGAGGCCGCCGACGCGGCGGACCGGCACGCCCCGCTCGCGCGCCGCCCGGGCCAGCGCCGCCGTGCTCACCCCGAGGCGCTCGGCCTCGTGCGCGGCGGCGACCTCGGCGAGGTCGCCGGACAGGTCCGGCACCTGCCCCTCCAGCGCACCCGTCACCGCCCGCACGGCCAGCATGATCAGCCGTTCCACCACGGTGCTGGAGGCGGGCTCGTCCCGCGGGCACTCCAGGATCACCTCGTACTCGCCCGGCCCGCCCGCGAGGACGGTGCGGCCGAAGAACACCTCGCGGCCGATGAGCCCGGACAGCTCCAGGGTGACGTGCTCGGTCACATGGCCGAAATAGGTGCCGCGCGCCATCGCGGCCAGCAGCCCGCCGGGGCGGCCCGCCGAGCAGTGGTGCCCGGCGAGGCCCGGCAGCGCCGCGACGAGCCGCTCGGCGAAGCCGGGATGGTCGGTCGTCTCATGGCCGGTCAGGCTCTGCAGGTCCAGCCGCGCGATCGCGACCGGGCGGGACAGGTAGGTGTTCGGGCCGCTCAGGCGGCGCACATGATCGAGCCGCACGGCTCAGTCCTCCTCGTCCGGGCCGCGCATGTTGCCGATCGCGGGCAGCTTGTCGTTCATCTGGAACGTGCAGCCGGCGGGCAGCAGGTGCAGCGACACGTCGAACATCGCCATCGGCTCGTCGTCGGAGGCGGCGTAGGCGATGGTGGACTGCCCGGCGTCCACGACCGTCACCACTCCGGTCCCGACCACCTCGAACTGGCCGTCGCCCACGACGATCGCCGTGTCCTCGTCGATCCCGACGCCGAGCAGCCGGGTGTCGAGCGCTATGCCGCTCATCAGTCTCGGCAGCCGCCCGCGCTCGTTGAAATGCATGTCGATCAGCACGTTGTCGAGCAGCGCGAGGCCCGGCCCGACCTTCACACTGGACGCGGCGACCTCGTGGCCGTGCCCGCCCAAGATCATCCAATGCCCCATCGCGGTCGCGCCCGCGCTCGTCCCGGCGATGACCAGGCCCTCCTGGTCGAGCCGCCGCTTCAGCAGCTCGTTGGTCCGGGACCCCACCAGGGTCCGGATCCGCGACTGGTCGCCGCCGCTGAACAGCACGCCCGTCGCGTTGTCGAGCGCCCGCAGCGTCGCCGCGTCGTCGGCCGCGGCGCGGCCGAGCAGCCGCAGCTCCCGGACCGACGACACGCCGAGCCGCCCGAACACCGCCGTGTACTCCTCCGCGACCTCCTCGGGCACCTCCGTCGCCGTCGTCACGACCACGATCCGCGCGTCCTCGGCCCCGGACAGCTCGACGAACGTCTCCAGCGGCCCGGCCCCGCAGGTCCGGTTCTCCGCCCCACCGATGATCAGCAGCCGGCCCTTGCGTCCGGCACCCCCATGTTTGACCTTCACACTGAGCTGACTACCCTTTGATCACGTGTGGTAGTCGCGCGATCGCGAGGAGTCCGGGCCGGGCCCGCCGGCGCCGCTGTGCCATGCTGTGCGGATGAGCGGCAGCCCCGTTCCCCCCGGCGCGCCCGCCCGGCCCGCGGCCGGGCCGTCCGCCGCGCTCGCCGCCGCGTCCGCGCACTACCTGCGGGGCGAGCCGATCGACATGTCGGCGCTGGCGGCGGAGCTGGGCGTCGGGCGCGCGACCCTGTACCGGTGGGTCGGCGGCCGCGAGCAGCTCCTCGGCGCGGTCCTCGCGGAGATGACCGAGCGCACCTACCGCGTCGCGGCGCGCGGCGTCGGCGGCGCGGGCGCGCCGCGGATCCTCGCCCTCCTGGAGCGCTTCATGCGCGCGGTCGTGGACGCGGCGCCGCTGAAGGCGTTCACCGAGCGCGAGCCGCGGCTGTTCGTCCGGCTGGCCACCATGCCCGGCACCATCGAGGACCGCGCGGCCGAGCTGCTGGCGCGCGAGCTGCAGGCGGAGATCGACCGCGGCGCGCTGCGCGTCCCGCTGCCCACCCGCACGCTCGCGCAGGCGATCGTCCGGGTCGCCGACTCGTTCATGTACGCCCACTACCTGGGCGGGAACCAGCCGGAGATCGAGCGGGCCCTGGAGGTCGTCGAGCTGCTGCTGCGCCCGTGCGCGCCCGGGGACGGTGGCCGCGTGTCCGGGGACGGCGGCCGGGAATCTCCGGGCCCCGCCGAACGCTGAACAATGGACGGCGATTGACCACTTTGTGGCTTTCGTTCGCCATGAGAGGCTAAGGCATTGGACGCATCGTCGAAAAAGGGACGGCCGGGCCGTGAGTGACATCCCCCGCCGCGCGGTGACGCGCACCGCCAAGCTGGCGACCCTCCCGCTGGGCTTCGCCGGGCGCACCGCCCTCGGGTTCGGCAAGCGGACCTTCGGCCGCCCCGCCGAGGCCGTCGCGCTGGAGGTCCAGCGCCGCACCGCCGAGCAGCTGTTCGCCGTGCTCGGCGAGCTGAAGGGCGGCGCGATGAAGGTCGGCCAGCTGCTGTCGATCTTCGAGGCGGGGCTGCCCGAGGAGATCGCCGGCCCGTTCCGCGCCAGCCTCACCCGCCTCCAGGAGGCGGCGCCGCCGATGCCCGCCGCCACCACGCACCAGGTCCTCGCCGAGGGCCTCGGCGAGGACTGGCGCGACCTGTTCGCCGAGTTCGACGACCGCCCGGCCGCCGCCGCGTCCATCGGGCAGGTCCACAAGGCGGTCTGGCACGACGGCCGCACGGTCGCGGTCAAGGTGCAGTACCCGGGCGCCGCGCAGGCCCTGATGAGCGACTTCAACCAGATCGCCCGCCTCAGCCGGCTCTTCACCCCGCTGTTCCCCGGCGTCGAGGTCAAGCCGGTCGTCGCCGACCTGAAGCGCCGCCTGGAGAAGGAGCTCGACTACGCCGACGAGGCCCGCGCCCAGACCGCCTTCCACGACGCCTACGCCGGCGACCCCGACTTCGCCGTCCCCGCCGTCGTCGCGCAGGCCGGGAACGTGCTGGTCACCGAGTGGCTGGACGGCACCCCGCTCGCCAAGGTCATCGCCGAGGGCGACCAGGACCGCCGCGACCGCGCCGGCCTGCTGCTGTTCCGCTTCCTGCTGTCCGGCCCGGCCCGCTGCGAGATGATCCACATCGACCCGCACCCGGGCAACTTCCGGCTGCTGGACGACGGCCGCCTCGGCGTGCTGGACTTCGGCGGCGCCGCCCGCGTCCCGGCCGAGCTGCAGTGGTCGATCGGCCGGCTGCTGCGCATCGGCACCCTCGGCGACCCCGACGAGATCGTCGACGCCCTGTGCGACGAGGGCTTCCTCGTCCCGGACGCGGAGGTCGACCCGGAGGAGATCGCCGACCTCGTCGCCCCGCACGCCGCGCCGTTCGCCGTGGAGCGCTTCCGCTACTCCCGCGAGTGGCTGCGCGAGCAGACCGCCCGGGGCCTCGGGCTCGCCTCCGACATGCGCCCGGGCGCGCTCGCCCGCGCGTTCCGGCTGCCGCCGCAGTACCTGGCCGTCAGCCGCGCCCTGTCGGGCTGCGGCGGCGTGCTGTGCCAGCTGGAGGCCGAGGGCGCCTTCCGCGCCGAGGCCGAGCGCTGGCTGCCGGGCTTCGCCGACGACGACGGCCCCGAGGACCTCGACGGCCTCGACGACCTCGACGACCAGGCCCCGGCCACCGCCTGACCCGCGGCCGGGCCGGCCGGCGGGTCAGCCGAGGGCCGCGGCCTCCTCCTGCTCGACCTGGCGGTTCCAGTCGCGCTTGCTCGACTGCCAGCCGTCCTCGTCGCGGCCGCGGCGCCAGTAGCCGGAGATGGAGAGCGCGTCGAGGGGCAGGCGCCGCTCGACCCGCAGGTGGCGGCGCAGGGCCTTGACGAAGCCGGCCTCGCCGTGCACGAAGGCGTGCACCTCGCCGTCCGGGAAGTCGAGCTTCTGGACGGCCTCGACCAGCAGCGCGCCGACCTCGCCGGCGCCGCGGTGCAGCCAGACGATCTCGGTGGTCGCCGAGCCGCGCAGGGGCTGCTCCTCCTCCGGGCCCGCGACCTCGACGAAGGCGCGGGCGGGGGCGCCGGCCGGGAGGCGTTCGAGGGCCGCGGCGATCGCGGGCAGCGCGCTCTCGTCGCCGGCGAGCAGGTGCCAGCCGGCGGCCGGGCGGGGCGCGTAGGCGCCGCCGGGGCCGTTGAACATGATCTCGTCGCCCGGCCGGGCGGCCGCCGCCCACGGGCCGGCGAGGCCCTTGTCGCCGTGGTGGACGAAGTCGATCGTCAGCTCGCGCGCCCGCTCGTCCCATGCGCGGACGGTGTAGGTGCGGGTCGCGGGCCACTGCTCGCGCGGCAGCTCGGCGCGCACCCGCTCCATGTCGAACGGCTCGGGGTAGGCGACGCCCGGACGCGGGAACAGCAGCTTCACGTAGTGGTCGGTGAACTCGCCGGCGGCGAACTCCGCGAGCCCGGCGCCGCCGAGGACCACCCGGATCATGTGCGGGGTGAGGCGCTCGGTGCGCACCACCGTCCCCCGGTGGAGCGTGCGTCCCCTGCGTGCCGGTTCGCGTGCCGGTTCCGTCGCCATGCGTCCTCCGATGATCCGCGGTACTTAGGTAACCCTAACCCGTGCCGCCGTCCACTTTGTTCCGGACGCTCGAGCAACGGCGTTGAGCAGGCCCTCTGGGCGGGTCCATCTGCGGTACGTTCAGGGGACCCCGCGCACCCCCTCAGCCACCCGTGCCGCCGGAGGACCGGATGCCCCTGCTCGCCCAGTTGCTCGCCGCCGTCGCCGACGGCTCGGTGGAGATCGTCGACCTGACCGCCCCGCTGTCGGAGCGGACGCCGATCCTCCAGCTGCCCGAGCCGTTCGCCAACACCGTGCCGTTCCGGCTCAAGGAGATCAGCCGCTACGACGACCGCGGCCCCGCCTGGTACTGGAACGACATCGAGACCGGCGAGCACGTCGGCACGCACTTCGACGCGCCGGTCCACTGGGCCACCGGGCGCGACGGCGAGGACGTCGCGCAGGTCCCGCCCACCCGGCTGGTCGCCCCGGCCGTCGTGCTGGACGTGTCCGAGCGCGCGGCCGCCGACCCCGACTTCCTGCTGGAGATCGAGCACGTCCGCGAGTGGGAGCAGGCGAACGGCCCACTCCCCGACGGCGGTTGGCTGCTGTACCGGACCGGCTGGGACGCGCGGTCCGGCGACCAGGGCGCCTTCCTCAACGCCGACGAGAACGGCCCGCACACGCCGGGGATCTCCGCCGAGTGCGCCCGGTGGCTCGCCGAGGAGACCCCCGTCATCGGCCTCGGCACCGAGACCGTCGGCACCGACGCGGGCGCCGCCCACGGGTTCGACCCGCCGTTCCCGTGCCACTCCTACTTCCTCGGCGCGGGCAAGTACGGCCTCACCCAGCTGCAGAACCTCGCCCGGCTGCCGGCCCGCGGGGCCGTGCTCGTCGCCGCGCCGCTGCCGATCGAGGGCGGCTCCGGCAGCCCCGCCCGCGTCCTCGCGCTGATCGAGCGATGATCGTCGCGGCGGCCGTGGGGGAGGCCCTCGCGCGGCTCGGCGCCCGCACCGTCTTCGGCGTCGCCGGCAGCGGCAACTTCCACGTCACCAACGCGATGGCCGCGCACGGCGCCCGGTACGTCGCCGCCCGGCACGAGGGCGGCGCGGTGACGATGGCGGACGCGTACGCGCGGGTGAGCGGCGGGCTCGGCGTGGTCAGCGTCCACCAGGGTCCCGGCCTCACCAACGCGGTCACCGGCATGGCCGAGGCCGCCAAGAGCCGCACGCCGCTGCTGGTCGTCGCGGGCGAGGTGGCCGCCGCCGCGGTCCGCTCCAACTTCCGGGTCGACCAGGCGGCGATCGCCGCGGCCGTCGGGGCGGTGCCCGAGCGGGTCCACTCGCCGCGGACCGCGCTCGAGGACGTGGCGCGCGCCTGCCGGACGGCGGTCGCCGAGCGCCGCACCGTGCTGCTCGGCCTGCCGCTGGACGTGCAGGGCGCCGAACTCCCGGACGAGGCGGGGCGCCGGCCGTTGGCCTGTTCGTCACCGCAGGCGGCCAGGGTCAGGAGCATGGCCACGCCGGGCGCGGCGAACAGGAGCGTC
>NZ_JBFARO010000201.1:0-9825 GCF_040677125.1 Actinomadura sp. NPDC049382 | reverse complement strand
GCTTCCTCGGGCGCGCGCGTTCGTCGCCCTGATCGGGGTGCGCGGCGCCGGCGGGGGGTGGGTTGGGGGGTTGCGGGGGGCCCGGGGGGGGGGGCGGGGGGGGGGCGCCGCCCCCCCCCCCGGGGCCGCCGGTCTTCGCGGCCGGTGCCCGGCACCCGGTGCGGGTGCCGGGGGTCAGTAGCCCAGGCCGTGCCCGAACGGGTAGAGGACGGTCGCGGGGTCGTCGCGGGCGGGGATGGCGACGGGCAGCCGCCCGCGCGGGACGGTCTCCCCGAACAGCGCCTTGGCGGCCGACCGCAGCGCCTCGGCGGTGTAGGAGTAGGTGGCCAGGTAGGTGGGGGCCTCGGGGAACCAGGCGATGTCGTAGGGGTCGCGGACGGCGATGACGACGACGGGCGTGCCGGTGGCGAGGAGCGCCTTGACGAGGTTCATCTGCCCGGGGCCGTTGTGGCCGGGTTCGTCTTTGACGTCCCAGGCCCGGTTGGTGACGGCGACGACGAGGTCCTGGCCGCGGGCGTCGGCGACGGCCTGGTCGATCTGCGCGGGGCCGGGGCTGAGGCCGGTCTGGCGGACGGTGGCGGTGGCGCCGCGGCGGGCGAGTTCGGTGCCGAGCGCGGCAGTGGTGGACACGCCCCATCCGGTGACCAGGACCTTGCGGGCTCCGGGCCGCAGCGGCAGGACGCCGGCGTCGTCGCGGACCAGGGTGGTGGTGCGGTCGGCGGCGCGCTGCGCGACGGCGAGGTGCGCGGGGGTCCCGACGCGCCGGGCGACCTCCCCTTCGTCGGCGTAGGGGTCGCGGAACAGGCCGCGGCGGCGTTTGAGGTCCAGGATGCGGTAGACGGACTCGTCGATGCGCCGCTCGGTGAGCTCGCCGTTCTCGACGGCGGCGACGACGGCGTCGAGCTGGCGGGGGAACACGCCCTGGCCCTGCTCGTCCAGCGGCGGTTTGAGCAGGACGTCGGCGCCGGCCTTGAGCGCGAGGACGGGGATGTTCTCGTCGCCGTACTTGTCGCGGACGCCCTGCATGTCGAGGGCGTCGGTGACGATGACGCCGCGGTAGTGCAGGCGGTCGCGCAGGATGCCGGTGAGGATGGGCCGCGACAGGGTGGCGGGGTCGCCGGAGGGGTCCAGGGACGGCACGACGATGTGCGCGGTCATGATCGCTTCGACGCCGTGCTCGATCGCGGCGCGGAACGGCGGCAGGTCGAGCCGCTCCCATTCGGCGCGGGTGTGGTCGATGTGGGGGACGCCGGTGTGGGAGTCGGTGGTGGTGTCGCCGTGGCCGGGGAAGTGCTTGGCGGTCGCGGTGACGCCCGCGGACCGGTATCCGCCGATCTGGGCGGTGACCATGTCCGACACCAGGGCGGGGTCGGATCCGAAGGACCGGACGCCGATGACGGGGTTGGCGGGGTCGGTGTTCACGTCGGCGTCGGGCGCGTAGTCCTGGTTGACGCCGACGGCGCGCAGTTCGCGGCCGGTGACGGCTGCCAGGGCGCGGGCGTCGCCGGTGCGGCGTCCGGCGGCCAGCGCCATCGCGCCGGGCGACTGGGTGGCGGGCGGCTGGATCCGGGCGACGATGCCGCCCTCCTGGTCGGTGGCGATGGTGGCGGGTATGCCGAGCGGCTGGGCCGCGGCGGCGCGCTGGATGCCGTTGGAGAACGCGGCGACCTGCGCGGGGCCGGTGACGTTCTCGCCGTAGTAGATGAACCCGCCGGGGCGGTACCGGTCGACGACCTGCGCGGCGTTGTCGACCCCGTAGAGGCGGCGGTTGGCGGCGACGGCGGCGGGGTCGGCGGTGGTGGCGCTGGTGCCGTGGACCTGCAGGACGAACAACTGCGCGGCCTTGTCGCGCAGGGACATCGACCGCAGGAGCCGCAGCAGCGCGGGGTCCTTGCCGCCGTGCGGCGCCGCCGCGAGCTCGGCGTCCGCGGCGTGCGCGGCGGCCGGGGCCGCGGCGGCGAGACCGGTCGCGGCGAGCGTCCCGGCGGTGAGCCCGGCGAGCCACCTGCGGCGGCGCGTGCGGGGACGGTACATGACGGCTCCCTCCCGCCCCCGACCTGCCCGATGATCAAGCTTCTCTCCTGGCACGGTAGACCGGGCGGGCGGCGCCGTCCACGGCAATGCTCGACGATCCGCCCCACGTTCGGGTAAAGGGCGGCGGGGGCGCGGTAGCGGGGTCAGTTGCGGCGCAGCCACCGCCACCAGCGCGCCGCGGGGGCGTCCGGCCGGGTCAGGGGGTGGTCCTCGACGTCGTAGCGGCGCACGTAGGCGCCGGCGAACGCCTGGAGGCTGGCGCCGACCGGGATGGCCAGCAGCACTCCGACGGGCCCGGCGACGGCGGCGCCGGCGAGGATGAGGCCGAACGCGACGGCGGGGTGCATGTCCAGGGTGCGGGCGGTGATGCGCGGCTGCAGCAGGTAGTTCTCCAGCTGCTGGTAGCCGATGATGAACAGCAGCAGCCACAGCGCGGTCGCCGGGGAGGCGGTGAGCGCGATCAGGATGGGCACCGCGCCGGCGAGGTAGGTGCCGACGGCGGGGATGAACTGCGACACCACGCCGACCCACAGCGCCAGCGTCGCGGCGTAGGGGACGCCGAGCCCGGTCATGGCGGCGTAGTGGGCGATGCCGGAGATGAGGGCGAGCAGCCCCCGGGAGTAGATGTAGCCGCCGGTCTTGTCGATGGCGATCTCCCAGGCGCGCAGGACGGCGCGCTGGCGGTGCGGCGGGAGCAGGGAGCAGACCGTCCGGCGGAACTGGGGTCCTTCGGCGGACAGGTAGAAGGTGAACAGCAGCACGCCGAGGGCGTTGAAGACGACGCCGAACGCGGTGGTGCCGATGCCCCACACGTTCCCGGCGAGGCCGGTGATGTGCCGCGAGAGGGCGTCGGTGACGGTGGGGAGCCGCTGGAACAGGGTCCGCTGCGACAGGTGCGTCCCGAAGGTGGAGTTCACCCAGCCGATGACGTCGTGGACGTAGCCGGGGAACCCGTTGATCAGGTGGGCGGCCTGGGTGGCCAGCAGCGACCCGATGCCGCCGAGGAACCCGGTGAGCAGCACCCCGACGACCACGAACATCGCCGCGGTGGCCAGGCCGCGCCGCCAGCCGCGGCGGGCCAGCCAGTTCACCGCCGGTTCGATCGCGAACGCCAGGAACAGCGAGATCAGCAGGAGCAGCAGCAGTTCCCGCAGCCGCTGCAGCAGCCACAGCCCGGCCATGAACGCCAGCACGATCGCACCGGCCAGCACGAACGCCTTGGGCAGCCACGGCGGCATCCGCTGCGGCCACCGCCCGCCGTCCCGCGCGTCCGCGCCGGTGCCGCCGGGTGGGGCGTCGGGCGGGATGTCGGCGGGCGCGTAGGCCGGCGTGTCGCCGGGCGGCGGGCCGGGCGTCTGCGGCATTCCCGCACGTTAACGGCATCCGGTCGGGCATTGCGGACGTCTCGCCCCGCACCGGGTCGAATCTTTGCCGGGATTTTCAGCTCCGCCGCCCGGCCTGCGGCCCGGGGGCTAGGCGGTGGTGCCGGGCGGGAGGAACTCGGGCTGGTCCAGGACGCGCAGCCAGCTGCCGTCGGGCTGGCGGCGGGCGACCTGGGCGCGGGCTCCGGCGCCGTCGCGGGGCGGGGTGGAGGTGAGGGCGAGGTCGCCGCTGACCAGGGTGGGCAGGGGCTGCTCGGGTTCGAAGCGGGGGCGGGCGGCCAGGACCTTCTCCCACAGCGCGCGGATCGCGTCGCGGCCGGTGGTCTGGGAGCCGGGCGGGTAGGCGATGACCGCGTCCGGCTCGTAGAGGGCGGCGACGCCGGCGGCGTCTCCGGCGTTGGAGCGTTCGACGAACAGGCGGGTGATGTCCTCGGGCCGCATGGCCTTCTCGTGCGCGGTCACGGTGGTCCTTCGTGGTCGGGTCTGCTTCCGGCACCCATCGTGGTCGCCGCCGCACCATAAGTCCAAGAGATGGTCGTTCTGGGTTCTAGAAGGACCTGTTATGGGGTTGGGGTGGTGGGGATGCCGAGGCCGGGGGGTACGGGTCCGTCCTCTGCGGTGACGCGCCCGGCGGTCGGGCGCGCGGGAAGGGAGCCGTCATGGGACGTCCAGTGGTGCATTTCGAGATCATCGGCAGCGATCCGGCGGGGCTGCGCGGCTACTACGGGCGGCTGTTCGGGTGGCGGTTCCAGGTCGGCGACGCGGCCACAGCGACGGTGTCGCGTCCGGGCGAGTACGGGTTCGCCGACCCGGAGACCGCGGGGGCGGCTGGAGCCCGCTGGAGGGCGACGGCCGCATGGCACGGCACCACCGCCTGCACGCCGTCCGGGCGCATCTGCTGGAGATGGCGGGCGACGGGGCGGGGGCGCGGCTGACGGTCAGCGCGCCGGAGCGCCGCTACCTGCGGGGCCGCGCGGACCGCCGCTCCGGCTGAGGCCGGCCGGGGGAGGCTCGGCGGCGGCCGGACGGTGCGATGGGGCAGGATGCCCGGTATGGGTGAGGTGTTCACGCATCGGCTGCGGGTGCGGTACAGCGAGTGCGATCAGCAGGGCGTGGTGTTCAACGGCCACTACCTCTTCTACTACGACGTGGCGCTGACGGAGATGTGGCGGGAGCTGGTCGGCGACTACGGGGCGATGGTGCACGAGGGCTACGACCTGGTGGTGGCCGAGGCGCGGATCCGGTTCCGGGAGGGCGCGCGGTTCGACGAGCTGCTGGAGGTGTCGATGCCGGTGGCGCATCTGGGGACGACCAGCATGGTCGTGCGCCCGGTGTTCCGGGCGGGCGGGCGGCTCATCGCCGACGGGGAGGTGCGGCACGTGTTCATCGACCCGGCGTCCAAGGGCAAGCGGGAGATGCCGGAGCGGGTGAGGTCGGTCCTGGCGCCGTTCCTGGACGGGACGGGAGAGGCGCCCGGCGCCGCCCCTGCCTGACACCCGCCCCCGGGCGGGGGCGGTCAGGCGGCCAGGCGGGTGGTGAGGGCGTCGGCGCGGTGTTCCAGGTCGTCCAGGCGGGCGTGCAGGGCGGCGCGCAGCCAGGGGGCGCCGGCGGCGCAGTGCGCGAGCATCCACGGCAGCGGCCCGGCGAGGTCGTCGCGGCGGGGCCCGTGCGGGGCCGGGGCGCGGCAGAACACCACGGGGACCGCTCCGGGGAACGCGGTCTCTGAGCGGGGGGCGCCGGGGCCGCGGGTGAGGACGGCGACCAGGTCGGGTCCGGCGGCGAGCGCGGCCATCACACCGGCGGCCAGGCCGGCGGCGCCGCCCGCCTCGATGGTCTCCAGCCGGTCGCAGACCCGGGCCAGCGCCGCCCGCAGCGCGACCTCCTCGGGGCGGGCGCGGCCGTGCGCGGGGGCGTCCAGGACGAGCGCGACGGTCCCGGCGAAGCGCGGGAGCGCGGCGGGCCGGTCGGCGGGGCGGTCGAGGGGCAGCGCCGGCTCCCCCGGCACGGCCCCGGCCGCGGTCCGGGCGGCGGGGTCGTCGGGGCGGTAGAGGGCCTGGACGCGGGCGGGTGCGGCGGCGGGGTCGGTGAGGAAGCGCAGCAGGCGCCGCCGCAGGTAGTCCGAGCCGGTGTCGCCGGCGGCGATGCGGCGGGCGCAGCCGCGGGCGGCGGCGGCGCCGAGGGCGTGCTCGAAGCAGTCGCGCAGGGCGGCGCGGCGCGCGGCGATGAGCGCGTCGGCGCCGGGGTGCTCCAGGACGAACCGGAGCGCGGCGCGGGTGGTGTGCTTGTGGTTGGCGCGCAGCCGCCGCAGCGCGAGCAGGACGGTGACGACGTGCGCGGGCGGCAGCCCGAGGCACAGGATCCGGGCGGCGCGGGCCTGCACGGCGCGGGCGCCGTCGCCGAGCCCGGCCTGGGACGCGGCGAGGACCTGCAGCAGCACGCGGGCGCGCTGCCAGGGCGCCGCGCCGGGCGCGATGCCGAGCAGCGCGTAGCGTTCGGCGTCGCGGGCGTGGGCGGCGCGGTGCAGTTCCGCGTCGTCCCAGCGCAGGGCGGCCCCTGGGGGCAGGGTGAGGGGTGCGCCGTGGCGGCGCAGGTGGGCGAGGAGTGTGGGGGTGTCCATGGTCATCGGCCTCCGCAACCATGGAGTCTAGGAACGATCTCGAGTGCCCCGGCACTCATTTTCCGGTGGCGGTCCCCTCGCCGGAGGCGCCGCCCGCTGCGCCGTTCGTGGAGTCCTCGGTGGAGTCCTCGGTGGCACCGCCGGGTTCGGGCGGTGCGGCGGCGTAGCCGCCGAGGCCCTGTTCGAGGAGGTCGAAGGCGCGGGCGGCGGCGGCGTAGACGTCGTCGCGCATCTCCTCGAGGGTCTCCCCCGCGCTCCTGCGGTCGGCGATCTGCTCGACCAGGACGGTCTGCACGGCGAAGATCATCGCGGCGGCGGCGTGGGGGGCGATGTCGTCGGGGCCGGCGCCGGTGTCCTCGGCGATGCGGGCGGCGAGGCGGTCCTTGGCGCGGCGGCCGATCTCGCGCTGGCGGGCGCGGAGGGCGGGGCTGGCGCGGACGGTGCGGACCCAGTCCTGCGATCCGTCGTGCAGGCCGGTGCGGTGGCCGCGGGCGTCCAGGTCCTCGAAGAACCGGCGGCGGAACAGCGCGGCGGCGCTCTCGCCGGGCCGGCGGGCGAGGAAGTCGCGGGCGGCGGACTCGATCGCCTCGTCCTGCCGGTCGAAGAACAGGTCCTCTTTGGTGCGGAAGTAGTTGAAGACGGTGTTGACCGACACGTCGGCGGCGCGGGCGACGTCGGCGATGGTGACCTCGTCGAAGCCGCGCGCCAGGAACAGCCCGGTGGCGATGTCGGAGATGCGGCGCCGCGTCTGGCGCTTCTTGCGTTCCCGCAGCCCCGGTTCGGGCCCGGCGAGCTCCTCACCCATGCGAGGAATATACCTTCATTGGTGTCACTGAAAATTTGGAGTGACTGCAAAATTGTGGTTACGCTACCGGCGTCGTCCCAGAGGAGGATTCATCGTGATCGAGGCGCGCGGGCTGGCCCGCACCTTCACCGGCGGGCACGGGACCGTCGAGGCCGTCCGCGGCGTGGACCTGTCGGTCGGGCCCGGCGAGATCGTCGGGTTCCTCGGCCCCAACGGCGCCGGGAAGACCACCACGCTGCGGATGCTGACGACGCTGCTGGCGCCGACGGCCGGGACCGCGACCGTCGCCGGCCGCGACCTGCGCCGCGACCCGGCGGGCGTGCGGCGCCGCATCGGCTACGTCGCGCAGGGCGGCGGCACCGACCCCGCCGTCCCCGCCGCCGAGGAGCTGGACCTGCAGGCCCGCCTGTACGGCGTCCCCGACCGCGCCGCGCGGATCGCCGGGCTGTGCGACCGCCTGGACCTGGCGGACCTGCGGGCGCGGCCGGCGGGGTCGCTGTCGGGCGGGCAGCGCCGCCGCCTGGACATCGCGCTCGGGTTGGTGCACCGCCCGCCGCTGCTGTTCCTGGACGAGCCCACCACCGGCCTGGACCCCAAGAGCCGCGGCGACCTGTGGGACCACGTCCGCGCCCTGCGCGACGGCGAGGGCACCACGGTGTTCCTGAGCACCCACTACCTGGACGAGGCCGACGCGCTGTGCGACCGGATCCTGATCATCGACCGGGGCCGCATCGTCGCCGAGGGCGCGCCCGCCGACCTCAAGCGCCGCGTCGCCGGCGACGTCGTCACCCTGGAGCCCGCCGCCGCGTCCGGCTGCGAAGCGGTCCGCACTGCGCTGGCGGCGCATCCGGACGTCCGCGTGGCCGCCGTCGCCGGCGGCCGGGTGCGGCTCACCGTCGAGGACGGCGAGAAGGCGCTGATGCCGCTGATCCGCGCGCTGGACGGCGCCGGGGTGGAGCTGGCGTCGCTGAGCCTGGCCCGCCCCACCCTCGACGACGTGTTCCGCGCCGTCACCGGCCGCGCGCTGCGCGACGCCGCCTGACCCCCGTCCCCTCTCCCCCGTTCTCCGTCCGACCAAGGAGCCCTGCCATGCCGCTGTCATCGCCCGAATCGGCCCCGCCGGTCCCGCCCGCGCCGTCCGCCGCACCGCCGGCGGCGGGGCCGGGCGCGTCGTTCGCGCGGGTCGTGTCCGACACCCGGCTGATCTTCCTGCGGTACCTGCGGCAGACGCTGCGCAGCAAGGTCGCGGTGGTGTTCGGCGCGGTGCAGCCGCTGCTGTACCTGGTGCTGTTCGGGCCGCTGCTGTCGGACCTGGCGGACGTGCGCGGGTTCGGCGGCGGCGACGCCTGGCAGGTGTTCGTGCCGGGGATCCTGGTCCAGCTGGCGCTGTTCGGCGCCGGGTTCGTCGGGTTCGGGCTGCTGGCGGAGATGCGGTCGGGGGTGGTGGAGCGGCTGCGGGTCACCCCGGTCAGCCGCACCGCGCTGCTGCTGGGCCGCGTCCTGCGCGACACCGCCGTCATCGCGGTGCAGGGGGTGCTGCTGGTCGCGGCGGGGCTGGCGCTGGGGCTGCGGGCCCCGGCCGGCGGGATCGCCGCGGGACTGGCGTTCGCGGTGGCGCTCGCGGTCGGCGTCGCGTCACTGTCGTACGTGCTGGCGATGAGGACCCGCTCCGAGGACGCGTTCGCGCCGCTGCTGTCGGCGGTGACGCTGCCGCTGATGCTGCTGTCGGGGATCCTGCTGCCGATGGGCCTGGCGCCGGGCTGGCTGGACGCGGTGTCGCGGTTCACCCCGTTCCGGTACGTGGTGGACGGGGCCCGGGCGGCGTTCCTCGGCGACTACGCCAGCGCGGCGGTCGCGGAGGGCGCGCTGGTCACGGCGGTGCTGCTGGCGGTGTCGGTGGCGCTGGGCGTCCGCCGGTTCCGCGCCGAGAACCCCTGACCCCGGGGGCCTGGCGCCGGGGTCAGCCGTCGAGGACGGGCGTCCCGACGGCGCGGCCGGGGCGGGGGTCCCCGGCCGGCGGGGGCCGGTCGCCGGGGCGGGCGGGCGCGGCGCGCTGGGCGAGGTAGGCGCCGGTCAGCACGATCGCGCCGCCGGCGAGCTGCGGCCCGGTGAGGCGCTCGCCGAGCACGGCCCAGGCGATGAGCGCGGCGGCGACGGCCTCGGTGTAGCAGATCGCGGCGCCGACCTGCGCCGACAGCCGCTGCAGCCCGGCGACGCCGGTCAGGTAGGCCAGCACGGTGCTGACCAGCGCGATCCAGGCGACCAGGGTCCAGCCGGGCGCGGTGTGCCCGGCGACGGGGACCGGCGCGGCCAGCACGTCCCACGGCAGCGCCCACGGCGCGGCGAGCACGCCGAGCGCGGCCGCGGCGACGACGCTGCCGGCGGAGGTGATGACCAGCGGGTCCACGCTCCCGGTGAGCCGGTCGACGATGAGGAAGTAGCAGGCCTGGCAGGCGGCGGCGCCGAGCCCGGCGGCCAGCCCGACCGGGTCCAGCGACAGGCCCGTCCACACCTGCACGACCAGCGCGAGGCCGGCCATCGCGACCGCGACGCCGGCGGCGGCCGTGCGCTGCACCGGGACGCGGCGCACCAGCCGCAGCCACCCGAGCACGATCAGGGGGCCGCTGAACTCCAGCAGGATCGCCACCCCGACCGGCAGCCGCGACGCCGCCACGAAGTAGCACGCCTGGCACCCGGCGACGCCGGTCAGCCCGTACAGGACCAGGACGCGCAGGTGGGGCCGCAGGTTCCGCAGCGCCGCGCGGCGCAGCAGCACGGCGAGCGGGACCAGCACCAGCGCGGCGGCCGCGATCCGCAGCCACACCGCCTGCAGCGGACCGAGCCCGGCCTCGATGAGGGCCTTGCCGAACGGCCCGGACGCGCCGAAGCACACCGGGGAGGGCGGGGTCATCGTCGTCCGCTGCGACGAGCAGCCCGGACACGCCGGTAGTCGTAGCGGCCCATGCGTCGTGGAGGGCGGCGATGTT
>NZ_JBFARO010000200.1:0-9884 GCF_040677125.1 Actinomadura sp. NPDC049382 | reverse complement strand
GCCACGGGCTCCGGGTCGGCGGGGTCGGCGCCGACCGCGGCCAGCAGCTCGTCCCGGGGCCCGCCGGGCGGCGGCGCCCAGCCGTCGCGCAGCACCCGCCAGTGGCCGGGGTGGCGGGCCAGGTGGTCGCCGAGGGCGGCGCTCACGCCGAGCACCGCGGTCAGCCGCTCCCGCGTCCCCGGCTCGGCGGCGAGGGCCGCGCGCAGCTCGGCGCCCTCGCCGTGCTCGTCGGCGGCCGCGAGCAGGCGCAGCAGGCCGTCCAGGGCGAGGTCGGGGTCGGCGGTGCCGCCGAGGGCGTCGAGCAGCTCGGCGCCGGGCGGCGCGCCGGTGCCGCGCTCGGCGTCCCGCAGCAGCCACTCGGCGCGCGCCGCGTCGGTGAAGCCGAGCCGCGCGAGGCGTCCGGCGAGGGAGGAGCGGCGTTCGGGAGTGCGGGACTCGGTCACAGCGTCAACCGTAATCCGGCGGGGGGCGTCGAGCGAAGCTCGTCCATTGGATGGCGGTGGGCGGGGGCTGGAGGACGGTTAGAGCACCGCCAGCAGGCGCCTGCGCTCGAACTCGGTCACCTGGCGCCGGTACTCCTCCCACTCCTGCCTCTTGTTGCGCAGGAAGAAGTCGAACACGTGCTCGCCGAGGACGTCGGCGACCAGCTCGCTGCGCTCCATCGCGTGGATCGCCTCGTCCAGGTTCTGCGGCAGCGGCTCGATGCCGAGGGCGCGCCGCTCGGCGACGGTCAGCGCCCAGACGTCGTCCTCGGCGCCCGGCGGCAGCTCGTAGCCCTCCTCGATGCCCTTCAGCCCGGCGCCGAGGATCGCCGCGAACGCCAGGTAGGGGTTCGCGGCCGTGTCCAGCGACCGGAACTCGATCCGGGTCGAGTGGCCCTTGTGCGGCTTGTACATCGGCACGCGGACGAGCGCGGACCGGTTGTTGTGCCCCCAGCAGATGTAGGACGGGGCCTCTCCCCCGGCGCCGGCGGCCGAGCCGACGTTGCCCCACAGCCGCTTGTAGGAGTTGACCCACTGGTTGCACACCGCGGTGATCTCCGCGGAGTGCCGCAGCAGCCCGGCGATGAACGCCCGCCCGACCTTGGACAGCTTGAACTCCGCGCCCGGCTCGTAGAAGGCGTTGCGGTCGCCCTCGAACAGCGACATGTGGGTGTGCATGCCGGAGCCGGGGTGCTCGGTGAACGGCTTCGGCATGAAGGACGCGTGGACGCCCTGCTCCAGCGCGACCTCCTTCATCACCAGCCGGAACGTCATGATGTTGTCGGCGGTGGTGAGCGCGTCGGCGTACCGCAGGTCGATCTCCTGCTGGCCGGGGGCGCCCTCGTGGTGGCTGTACTCCACCGAGATGCCCATGGCCTCCAGCATCATGATCGCGTTGCGCCGGAAGTCGTGCGCGGCGCTGTGCGGGGTGTGGTCGAAGTAGCCGCCGGAGTCGGCGGGCTCGGGCTCGCTGCCGTCCTCCGGCTTGTCGTTGAGGAGGAAGAACTCGATCTCGGGATGGGTGTAGAAGGTGAACCCGAGGTCGGCGGCCCGCGACAGCGCCCGCTTCAGCACGTAGCGGGGGTCGGCGAAGCTCGGCGTCCCGTCCGGCATCAGGATGTCGCAGAACATCCGCCCGACGCCCGGCGACTCCGAGCGCCAGGGCAGCACCTGGAAGGTGGACGGGTCCGGCTTGGCGATCATGTCGGCCTCGTACACCCGCGCGAAGCCCTCGATCGCCGACCCGTCGAAGCCGATGCCCTCGCCGAACGCGCCCTCCAGCTCGGCGGGCGCCACGGCCACCGACTTCAGGAACCCGAGCACGTCGGTGAACCACAGCCGGATGAAGCGGATGTCGCGCTCCTCCAGCGTGCGGAGCACGAACTCCTGCTGACGGTCCAAAACCTTCTCCCTCGGTACTGCCCCGCCGCCGACATGGGGCCGGGCAACGCATGCCGGCCGCGAGAGACGGTCCGGCTACTTCGCAGTATGCCCGGTGGCTGTTACCGCGACGTTACACCGGACCATTCCCGCTGACCGGAACATATCCGACTACTCACCCTCCCCGACCCGCGCGGCGGCCGGATCGAGGACGCGGGACAGGAACGCCCGGGTGCGCTCGTGCGACGGGTCGGCGATCACCCGCTGCGGCGGGCCCTCCTCGACGACCACGCCGCCGTCCATGAACACCACCCGGTCGGCCACCTCCCGGGCGAACGACATCTCGTGGGTGACCACGAGCATGGTCATCCCGGCCTCCGCCAGGCCCCGCATGACGCCGAGGACGTCGCCGACCAGCTCCGGGTCCAGCGCGGACGTCGGCTCGTCGAACAGCATCACCTCCGGCCCCATCGCCAGCGCGCGGGCGATCCCCACGCGCTGCTGCTGCCCGCCCGACAGCTGCGCCGGGTACGCGTCGACCTTGTCGGACAGCCCGACCCGCTCCAGGTTCTCCCGGGCGATCCGCTCGGCCTCCGCCTTGTCCCGCTTCAGCACCTTCCGCTGCGCGATCACCACGTTGCCGAGGGCCGTCAGGTGCGGGAAGAGGTTGAAGGACTGGAACACCATGCCGATCCGGCGGCGGACGGCGTCGATGTCCACCTCGGGGTCGGTGACGTCGGCGCCCGCGACCCGGATCGTCCCCGCCGACGGCTCCTCCAGCAGGTTGACGCAGCGCAGCAGCGTCGACTTGCCCGACCCGGACGGGCCGATCACGCACACCACCTCGCCCGGCTCGACATGGAAGTCGATGCCGCGCAGCACCTCGTTCGTCCCGAACGCCTTGCGCAGCCCGGTGATCTCGATGGCTCCGCCGCCGGTGCCCTTGCCGAGGCCCGTCATCGCTGCCCCCTGCGCTGCCGCGCCTCCAGCCGCCGGGCCAGCAGGCTCAGCGGGATCGTGATGATCAGATAGCAGATCCCGGCCACGATGATCGGGGTCGTGTTGCCGACCTGGCCCGCCAGGTCGCGGCCGAACTTCGTCAGCTCCCGCTGCTCCAGGGTGATGCCGAGGAAGAGCACCAGCGAGGAGTCCTTGCAGAGCAGCACCAGCTGGTTGGTGAGCGGCGGGATGACGATGCGGAACGCCTGCGGAATGACGATCGACCGCATCGCGCGGGCGTGCGACATCCCGAGGGAGCGCGCCGCCTCCGTCTGCCCCTTCGGGACGGCCTCGATCCCGGCCCGGATCGTCTCCGCCATGTAGGCGCCCGCGGCCAGGCCGAGGGCCAGCGCGGTCTGCCCGACGGCCCCGCCGGGAACGGTCGTCCCGAAGGCCAGCGGCACGCCGACGCTGATGAAGATGAAGATCAGCAGCAGCGGCAGGCCGCGGAAGACCTCGATGAACGCCGCCGCGAACCACCGGTAGGGCGCGACCGACGACAGCCGCATCAGCGCGATGACGAGGCCGAGGACCAGCCCGAGCCCGAAGCCGGTGGCCGTGTAGACCGCGGTGTTGCGGAGGCCGACCGTGATGACGTCGGGGAACAGGCTCTTCGCGACCTCCCAGTTGGCGAAGTTCAGCCGCAGCGTGCCCCAGTCGGCCAGCAGCACGACCACGATCACGACGAGGGCGAAGAGCCCGTACTGCCCGCCGAGCGACAGCTGCCGGCGGCGCCGGCGGGACAGCCCGCCGGGCACCGCCGCCTTGACCGGTTCCGCGGTCACGACCCGCCGCCGGCGGCCGCGGGCATCGGACCGATCCACTTCTCGTAGATCTTCTTGTAGGTGCCGTCGGCCTTGGCCTGCGCGAGCACCTCGTTAGTGATCTTGACCAGCTCGGGGTTCTTCCCCTTGCGCATCCAGAAGCCGTACTGCTCGCCGGTGTTCAGGTTCGCGACGATCTCGTAGCCGGAGTTCGCCGGGTCCTTCAGCCAGCCCTTGACGACCGGGTCGTCCTGGACGATCACGTCGACCTGGCCGGTGCGCAGCGCGTCCAGCTCGGCGTTGGAGTTGTCGAACGAGCGCGGGTCGAAGCCCTTCTCCTTGACGAAGTCCTCACCGGTGGTGCTCGCCTGGGAGCCGAGCTTCAGCTTCTTGTTCTTGACGTCGTCCAGCGAGGTGATCCCGCTGCCCTTCTTCGCCATCAGCGACTGCGTCGCGTCGAAGTAGGGGGCGGAGACGTCCATGAACTTCACCCGGTCGGGCTTGATGGTCATGCCGCCCATCTGGATGTCGCACTTTCCGGCGTTCAGCGCGGCGCCCGTCTTCATCGTCTCGAACGGCGTGTCGACGACCTTCTGCGTCACGCCGAGCTTCTTGGCGACGAGGTCGATCAGCTCGACGTCGAAGCCGACGACCTTGCCGGTCTTCTTGTCCTCGGACTGGAACGGCGGGTACGGCAGGTGGGTGCACGAGGTCAGCGCGCCCTTCTCGATGAGCGTCACGCCCTGCACGGTGGCGCCCTCGTCGCCACCGCAGGCCGACGCCGTCAGCGCCAGGGCCGCGAGGCCCGCGCCCAGTGCCCATCGCACGGTCCCTCTGGACACTTTTCCTCCTGGTATGAGCGTGTTGCCGATCATCGAACTATCGCACGTCAGGGCGGCGTCCGGTACGGGCGGGCGGATGGCGCCTCCATGACCGTCCGCACGGAACCGTTTCCCGGAAATTGACGCGGCGATCATGGTCGCTCGACGGAATGATCATTAGCGTGGTCAGGGTCGTGGACATCTCTCTTCTGCTCTCGATGACGGACCGGGTGCCCGCACTGGCGACACCGTCGGCCATGCACCCGGAGTCGTGGCGGCTGTGCGCCCAGGTGGAGACCTGGGCCCGCGGCCGCGGCCTCGTGCTCGGCGATCCGGACACCTCGCCGCTCGGCCGGGCCCGCTGCGAGCGGCTCGCCGCCCGCGTGCTGCCGTCCGCCGAGCTCGCCGGGGTCGACCTGTTCGCCCGCTGGCTGACCTGGGCGCTCGCGCTGGACGACACGATGGACCACCCGCCGCTCGCCGACAGCGGCAGCGCCGTGCACGCGCTGTACGACGACCTGCTGCGCGCGATGCGGCGCGGCCACGCCCGGCCGGGGGCGCGGCCCCTGGAGGCGTCGCTGGTCGAGCTGTGGCAGGAGACGGCCAAGGACATGAGCCGCGAGTGGCGGCGCCGGTTCATGCTGCAGCTGGAAACGCACCGGGACGGCTGCGCGGAGGAGGCGGTCAACCGCCGGATCCGGCACGTCCCGACGGAGGCGGAGTACCCGCCGCTGCGCCGCCGGGCGTGCGGGCCGTTCCTGTACGACCTGGTCGAACCCGTCCTCGGCGTCGAGCTGCCGGCCCGGCTGCTGCGCACGCCCCGCTGGAAGACCCTCGCCGACGGCGTCGCCGACGCCGTGGCCTGGTCCAACGACCTCGCCTCCTGCGACCTGGAGGCGGCCCGCGGCGACGTGCACGCGCTGCCCGCCGTCCTCGCCCGGACGCGCGGCCTGACCGCCGAGCAGGCCGCCGCCGCCGTCGCCGACCGGATCGTCGACCGGCTGGAGCAGGCGTGGACGGCGGCGCGCAGGCTGCCGGAGATGCTCGACCGGCTGGACCTCACGGTCGCGCAGCGCGCCGCCGCCGCGCAGGTCGTCAAGGTGCTGCTGGACACGCCGCGCGCCCACCTGGACTGGCTCGCCGAGTCCGGCCGCTACGCGCCCGACTCGGCGCCCGGCACGCTGCGCCTGGACGCGCTCGCCTCACTGCGCTGACCGCGCGCGAGCGCGTCGCCCGCCGGGGTGCGCACGTACAGGACCCGGCGGCCCATGCGGTGCCCGGTGACGAGGCCGCAGGCCCGCAGCACGCCGAGATGCTGGCTGACCGCGCCGGCGGTGACGCCGAGCCGCCGCGCCAGGTCGGTCGTAGCGGCGGGCCGCGCCAGCGCGGCGAGCAGCTCGGCGCGCCGCCGGCCGATCAGCGCGGCCAGCGCGTCCCGCCGCTCGTCCGGCCGCCCCGTCTCCCACAGCGTCGCGACGCCGCGCGGCGGATAGCTGAGCATCGGCTGGTAGGGCGGCATCATCACCGAGACGTGCGGCCACACGAACGCGCTCGGGACGAGCAGCATCCCGCGCCCGGCCAGCTCGCCGCGGAACGTCCAGCGGCGGTCGACGGTCAGCGTCCCGGCGCGCCACGACACCGCCTCGTGCAGGTCGCCGAACACCCCGGCGGCGCCCTCGGCGGCGAGCGCGCCCGTCCGGCGCAGGACGTCCCCTTCGAGCAGGTCGCGGACGCGGGGCCAGAACGGCTCCACGGCGACCTCCCAGTACCGTTCGAGCAGGTCGGCGAGGTGCGCCAGGGTGCGCTCCGGAGTGGCCGCCATCGCCAGCCGCGTCGCGCCCGGCCGGGTGCCGAACTCCGTCCAGCGCAGCTCGGCGGCGACGACCTCCGGCGGCGTGGCCCGGACGATCCCCAGTTCCTCGGCGAGGTCGGGCAGCGGGGTCCCCGGCGGCGGGGTGAGGAAGTCGGGGATGTACCCGGCGGGCCCGACGACCTCGTGCAGCGGCCCGAGGCCGAGCCCGCGCAGCCGCGGCCGGACGGTGCGCACCCACGGCAGGTGCAGCGCGTGCCCGGACGGGTCGGCGAGCACCCGCAGGCTGCGCACCATCTCCCATAGCGGCGAGAACGCGAACCGGACGCGGGCCACGTCGTCCGGCGCGAACACGAACTCGATCATTCAGTCCAGGCTAAATGATTATCCGGGGCCGTCCGGAGCGCCCACCATCGTGCGAGTGACCACTCTGGAAGACACCCCCGTCGCCGCGCCGGGCCGGGTCGCGGCGTTCCTGCGCCCCCGTGTCGGCGGCTTCCCCCGGCCGTTCTGGGTGCTGTGGGCGGGGACGCTGCTCAACCGCCTCGGCACCATGGTCGAGCCCTTCCTCGGCCTCTACCTCACGACGATGCGCGGGCTGTCGCTGGCGCAGGCCGGCGTGGTGATGGCGGTGCTCGGCGCGGGCTCGCTCGGCGGCCAGATCGTCGGCGGGCTGCTCGCCGACCGGATCGGCCGGCGGGCGACGCTGACGATCGCGACCGTCGGCACCGGCGCCGCGATGCTCGCGCTCGGCTACGCCCAGGGCATCGCCGCCCTCGTGGCGGCGGCGCTGCTGCTCGGCGTCCTGCTGGACATGTACCGGCCCGCCGCGCAGGCGATGGTGGCCGACATCATCTCCCCCGCCGACCGGCCGCGCGCCTTCGGGCTGCTGTTCTGGGCGATCAACCTGGGCTGGGCGGTCGCGATGGTGCTCGGCGGGACGCTCGCGCAGCAGGGCTTCCTGTGGCTGTTCTGGATCGACGCGGCCACCTGCGCCGGGTTCGGCCTGCTGGTGTGGCGCGCCATTCCCGAGACGCGGTCGCGGGAGACCCGCGCCGGCGGCACCGGCGGGTTCGTGCGCGTCCTGCGCGACCGCGTCATGGTCGGCTACGTGCTGGTCACCCTGGTGTACACCTTCGTGCTGATGCAGGGCATGACGACGATGCCGCTGGCGATGAAGGAGGACGGCCTCGGCCCCCAGTCCTACGGCCTCGCGATCGCCGCGAACGGCGTGCTGATCATCATCGTGCAGCCGCTGGTGAACGCGTGGCTGGCCCGCCGCGACCACAGCCTGGTGATGGTCGCCGGGTTCCTGCTGGTCGGGCTCGGCTACGGGCTGACCTCGCTGGCCTCGACGGTGGCCGCGTACACCGCGACGATCCTGGTGTGGACGCTCGGGGAGATCACGGCGGCGTCCGTCCTGCAGGCCGTCGTCGCCGACCTCGCGCCCGCCGACCTGCGCGGCCGGTACAACGGGCTGTACGGGATGGCGTGGTCGGGCGGCTTCCTGCTGGCGCCGCTCGGCGGCACCCAGCTGCTCGGCACCGGCGGGGCGGCCGCGCTGTGGCTGACCTGCGCGGGGCTGGCCCTCGTCGCGGCGCTGGCGCAGCTCGCCCTCGCCCCCGCGATCCGCCGCCGCCGGGCCGCCGCGCTCGCCGCCGACTTCTCGTCAAAGTGACGAAACGGCCGCGCGCGTTCTACCCTGGGAGGGTGGCACAGCTCAGGATCGCGCTCGCGCAGGTGAACCCGACCGTCGGCGACCTCGACGGCAACGCCGACCTGATCGTGGAATGGAGCCGGCGCGCCGCCGACGCGGGCGCGCACCTGGTCGCCTTCCCCGAGATGATGCTGACCGGCTACCCGGTGGAGGACCTCGCGCTCCGCGCGTCCTTCGTCGAGGCGTGCCGCCGGGCCCTGGACCGGCTCGCCCGCCGGCTCGCCGACGAGGGCCTCGGCGACCTGCCCGTCGTCACCGGCTACCTGGACCGCCGCTCCGTCGGCCCGGTCCGCTCCGGGCAGCCCGCCGGCGCGCCGCTGAACGCGGCCGCGTGGCTGCACGGCGGCGAGGTCCTGGTCCGCTCGGCCAAGCACCACCTGCCGAACTACGGCGTCTTCGACGAGTACCGGATCTTCGTCCCCGGCGACCGGCTGCCCGTCGTCCGCGTCCGCGGCGTCGACGTCGCCACCGTCATCTGCGAGGACCTCTGGCAGGACGGCGGCCCGGTCAGCGTCACCTCCGCGTCCGGCGCGGGCCTGCTGCTCGCCGTCAACGCCTCCCCTTACGAGCGCAACAAGGACGACGTCCGCCTCGACCTGTGCGCCGAACGCGCCCGCGAAGCGGGCTGCGCCCTCGCCTACGTCAACATGGTCGGCGGCCAGGACGAACTCGTCTTCGACGGCGACTCCGTCATCGTCGGCCCCGACGGCACGCCCCTGGCCCGCGCGCCGCAGTTCGTCGAGCACCTCCTCGTCGCCGACCTGGCGCTGCCCGCCGCCGACCCCTCGGCCGGACCCGGCCGCACCCCGGTCGACGCCCACGACGGCACCACCATCACCATCGACCGGCACGTCCTCACCCCGGACCCGCTGCCCGCCTACCCGGTGCGGCCGCAGCCCGCCGCCGAGCCCATGGACGACCTCGCCGAGATCTACGCCGCGCTCGTCCTCGGCACCCGCGACTACGTCCGCAAGAACGGCTTCCGCTCCGTCGTCCTCGGGCTGTCCGGCGGCATCGACTCCGCCCTCGTCGCCACCATCGCCTCCGACGCGATCGGCCCGGAGAACGTGCACGCCGTCCTGCTCCCGAGCCGCTACTCCTCCGAGGGCTCCGTCGTGGACGCCGAGGACCTCGTCAAGCGCCAGGGCGTCAACTCCCGCACCGTCCCCATCGCCGACATGGTCGAGGCGTTCGAGAAGCAGCTCGACCTGCACGGCCTCGCCGCCGAGAACCTCCAGGCCCGCATCCGCGCCAACGTGTGGATGGCCCTGTCCAACGAGCACGGCCACCTCGTCCTGACCGGCGGCAACAAGAGCGAACTCGCCACCGGCTACTCCACCCTCTACGGCGACTCCGCGGGCGGCTTCGCCCCCATCAAGGACGTCTTCAAGCTCACCGTGTGGCAGCTCGCCCGCTGGCGCAACACGCAGGCCGGCGTCGACCTGCCGTTCCTGCACCCGTTCGCGCAGGAGCCCATCCCCGAGGCCATCATCGTGAAGGAGCCGTCCGCCGAGCTGCGCCCCGGCCAGCGCGACCGCGACACGCTCCCCGAGTACACCGTCCTGGACCCGCTCCTCGCCGACTACGTCGAACGCGACATGGGCCGCGAGTCCCTCATCAAGGCCGGCCACGACCCCGCCCTGGTGGACCGCGCCATCCGCCTGGTCGACATCGCCGAGTACAAGCGCCGCCAGTACCCTCCGGGCCCGAAGATCACCCCCAAGAACTTCGGCCGAGACCGCCGCCTCCCCATAACCAACGCCTGGCGCGAACAAGAAAACTAACCCCAACCACCGCCCACGGGTCGGGCGGCTGGAGGGCGCTCTGGCGCCCGGAGGCCGCACGTCCCGCCGGGGGGGGGGCGGTGGGGGGCTGGGGCCCCCCCCGCGCGGAGCCACAAACCGCCCCCCC
>NZ_JBFARO010000199.1:0-10188 GCF_040677125.1 Actinomadura sp. NPDC049382 | reverse complement strand
ATCCAGCCCCAGCCGGGGCCCTGCACGACGCCGAGCACCAGCGCGGCGACCCCGGCGGCGAGCAGCGCGGTGCCGAGCAGGTCGGGCAGGCCGCGGCCCGCGGCGGGCCGGGCCGGGACGCCCGCCGCCGCGCAGGCCAGCGCGAGCGCGCCGATCGGCAGGTTGACCAGGAAGATCCAGCGCCAGCCGCCGGCCGCGAGCAGCGCCGCGCCGAGCGCGGGCCCGCTCGCGCCGGCGATCCCGGACACGGCGCCGAGCAGCCCGAACGCGTGCCCGGCCCGGCCGGGGAACTCGCTCAGCCCGACCGAGATCGACAGTGCGACGACCGCGCCGCCGCCGGTCGCCTGGAGCATCCGCGCGAGCACCAGCGTCACCGGCCCGGCCGCGAGCGCGCAGGCGGCCGAGCCGAGGGTGAACACCGCGAGCCCGGCGAGGAAGATCCGCTTGGGCCCGAGCCGGTCGGCCATCCCGCCCGCGGGCAGCAGGACGGCCGCGAACACCACCGTGTACGCGGTGATCGTCCAGGACAGCCCGGCGAGGGTGCTGCCGGGGAAGGCGCGCAGCAGCTGCGGGATCGCGACGCTGACGATGTTGTAGTCGACCACCGCCATGGCGTTGGCGAGGACGACCGAGGTCAGCGCCAGCGCCCGGCGCCGGGACGGGGTGATCGCCGCGGCGCGCCGCCGGGCGAGCGACCCGGCGCTCACCGCGCGGCGGCCGCGCGCGCCCTCCGGGCGAACTCCTCCTCAAGGACCCGCTTGCGGACCTTCCCCGTCGGGGTCTTGGGCAGCTCGGCGACGACCTCCAGCCGGTCGGGCTCGTAGCCGGGCGTCATGCCCGCGTCCGCGACGCGCTTGCGCAGGTCGTCCAGCGTGGGGGGCGGGCCGCCCGGCGCGGGCACGACGACGGCCACGACGGTCTCGCCGAGCAGCGGCTCCGGCTCCCCGACGACCGCGACCTCCGCGACGCGCGGGTCGGCGCGCAGGACGCCCTCGACGGTGACGCCGGGGACGTGCAGCCCGCCCTTGTTGATCATGTCCTTGGTACGGCCGATGATCTTGATGCCGCCGCGGCCGTCCGGCCGGGCGAGGTCGCCGGTGGCGAACCAGCCGTCGTGCAGCG
Organism: Actinomadura sp. NPDC049382; assembly: GCF_040677125.1. Classification (NCBI taxonomy): domain Bacteria; kingdom Bacillati; phylum Actinomycetota; class Actinomycetes; order Streptosporangiales; family Thermomonosporaceae; genus Actinomadura; species Actinomadura sp. NPDC049382. The sequence goes on along the minus strand of NZ_JBFARO010000199.1, from coordinate 9,066 downwards.
CGGCGGCGAACACCTCGTCGGCGCCCTCGTAGCCCAGGCACATGTTCGCGCCGCGGATCTCCAGCCGGCCCGGGCCGTCGGCGACGACGGCGCCGTCCTCGCCGACGAGCCGCAGCGACATCCACTCGACGGGGCGGCCGTCGCTGCGGGCCGCCCAGTCGGGCGGGTCGTCCGGGCGGCCGATCGTGACGCCGCCGTTCTCGGTCATCCCCCACAGCGGCCGGACCGGGAACCCGAACGTCTCCAGGAACCGCCCCGGCAGGTCCGGCGGGATCGGCGTGGAGCCGGTGACCATGTGCCGCAGCGCGACCTCCCGCGGGTTCGCGCGCTGCTCGGCGACCAGCTCGTCCAGGACGAGCGGGGTGAAGTAGGCCGCGGTGATCCCGTACTCCACGGCGAGGTCGAGGAAGTCGCCGGGCTTGAACGCGTCCGCCCACACGGCGGTGGCGCCCGCGACGAGCGGCGCCAGCATCCCGTAGAGCCAGCCGCCCTGCCCGCCGACGATGCAGGGGGTGGACAGCACGTCGTCCTCGCCGAGCCCCAGCGGGACGGTGTAGGAGCGCGCCATCGCGTACAGGGTGTTGTGGGAGTGCCGGACGCCCTTCGGCCGCCCCGTCGTGCCCGACGTGTACATGATCTGGAAGAGGTCGTCGCCGGACGGCCGGTGCCGGGGCGCCGTGCCGCCCGCCGCGAGCAGGCCGCTCTCGAAGCCGATCGCGCCGCCCGGCACGCCGTCTCCCACCACGATCTGGTGGCGCAGGTCGGGGAGCCGGTCGCGCATGCCCGCGATGGTCCCGGCGACGTCGAGGCCGCGCACCCCGTCCAGCGACACGACGGCGCGGGCGCGGGACTCGCGCAGGATCCACTCGGTGTCGGCGGCGCCCGTCGCGATGTAGTACGGGACGACGACGGCGCCGGCGCGCCCGCAGCCGAGCGCGAGGACGGTCGCCTGCCACTGGTTGACCAGCTGCATCGCGACGCGGTCGCCGGGCCCGACGCCGAGCGCGGCGAGCCCGGCCGCGCACTGGTCCACCCGCTCGGCGAGCTGCGCGTAGGTGAGGACGGCGTCGGGCCCGTCCCCGGTCTCCCAGACATGACCGACCACCGCCGGGCGGTCGGGGGCGGCGTCCGCCCACCGGTCGAGGTCGTCGAGGAATGTGCCGTCCCGCCACCAGCCCCGCCGCCGGAACTCGTGCGCGTCGTGGACGTCCGTCACGATCTGCCCCTTCCATGCCGGGTGGCTTGATCATGACCACGGCGGGGCGGGCGCGGCAACGGCCACTGTTGACGAAGACCGGACGGGCCGGTCGGCACCCGTGTCAGGCGATCTCGCGCCAGTCGAGGACGGGCGCGGCGGTGTCCCGGAGGGCGGCGAGGAGCCCGAGCCGGTTGGCGCGGACGCCGGGGTCCTCCGCCATCACCATCACGTCGTCGAAGTAGGCGTCGATGGGCCCGACGAGCGCGGACGCGGCGGCCGCGAACTCCGGCAGGGACGGCCGCGCGGTCAGCTCGGCCTTCACGCGGGTGAACGCCTCGTGCAGGGCGTGCTCCGCGGGCTCGGTGAACAGGGCGGGGTCGTAGCCGGCCTCGGTGCCGGCCGGGACGATCCGCAGGACGCGCTGCAGCGCCGTCGTGAGCCGCTCGAACGCCGCGGACCCGAGCAGCTCCCCCAGGTCGGCGGCGGCCCGCGCGGCCTGGGCGGGCGCGCCCGCGAGCGGCAGCACGGCCCGGACGACGTGCACCGGGTGCCCCTCGTCCAGCAGGTGCTGCTCCAGGCGGCGCGCGATGAACCGCTCGGCCTCGGCGAGCGCGTCCGGGGCGACGGCGACGGGCTGGTGCCGGGCGGCGACGGCGAGGCCGTCCCCGACCGTGACCGGGGCGAGGCGCGGGACGTCCCGCAGGACCGCGGTCAGCGCGAGCGCGGCGCGGCGCAGCCCGAACGGGTCGGAGCTGCCCGTCGGCGCCGACCCGACGGCGAACAGCCCGGCCAGCAGGTCGAGCCGGTCGGCGGCGGCGAGCACGGCGCCGGCGACCGAGGGGGGCGCGTCCGCGGCCGCCCGGGGCAGCTCCATCTCGTACAGGGCCCGCGCGACGCCGTCGTCCTCCCCGGCGCGGCGGGCGTACTCGCGGGCCATCGTCCCGGCGAGGCTCGGCAGCTCGATGACCATGGACGAGGCCAGGTCGAACTTCGCCAGCGCGGCGGCGCGGCCGAGCACCGCCCGCTCCGCGGCGGTGAGGTCGAGCCGGCCCGCCAGGTCGGCGGCGATCGCGGCGATGCGGGACGACCGGTCGGCCATCGACCCGAGCCGCTCGGTGAACGTCAGCCTGCCGAGCCCCTCCTTGATCTGCTCGGGCGTGCCGCGCAGGTCCTGCCGGAAGAAGAACGACGCGTCCTCGTACCGGGCGCGCAGGACGGCCTCGTTCCCGGCCCGGACGGCGTCGTGGTCGCAGTCGCCGTTGGCGACCGTGACGAAGTGCGGGAGGAGGCCGCCGGCGGCGTCCCGCACCGGCAGGTAGCGCTGGTGCTTGCGCATGACCGTGGTGAGGATCTCCTCGGGCAGCTCCAGGTACTTCGCGTCGAACGACCCGAGGAGGGCGACGGGCTCCTCGACCAGGTTCACGATCTCCTCGACGAGGGCGTGCTCGTCGGCCAGGGCGACCGTCCCGCCCAGGCCGCCCGCGAGGGCCCGCGCCGCCTCGGCGATCCGGGCCCGGCGGCGGGACGGGTCGGGCTCGATGCCGTGCTCGCGCAGCACCGCGACCAGCGACGCGGCGTCCGGCACGTCGACGCGCGGCGTAGGGGACGTCCGGTGGACGCGGGTCGCGCGGCCCGCGGTGAGGCCGCCCACCGCGACCGGGACCTCCCGGTCGTCCAGCAGCGCCACCAGCCAGCGGATCGGGCGGGCGAACGACAGGCCGGGAGCGTTCCACCGCATGTTCTTCCCGGCGCGGAGCCCGGTGACGATCTCCGGGAGCAGCCCGGCGAGGACCTCGGCGGCCGAGCGGCCCGCGACCGTCCGGGTGTAGCCCGCGTACTCCCCGCCGGCGACGGCGACCTTCCGGACGTCGGAGACCTCGATCCCGTGGCCGCGCGCGAACCCCTCCAGCGCCCGCGTCGGCGCGCCGGACGCGTCGTAGGCCGCGGCGAACCGCGGCCCCTTCACGACCTGCTCGGCGTCGGGCTCGCGGGCCTCCAGGCCCTGGACGAGCACGATGATCCGGCGCGGCGTCGCGTACGCGGCGAGCGAGGACGCGTCGGTGAGCAGCCGGGCCTCGGCCAGCCCGTCGCGCAGCCGTCCCTCGACATGCTCGGCCGTCCTCCCGACCTCGCCCGGCGGCAGCTCCTCGACGCCGATCTCCAGCGCGAACGTCCCGGCGGACGCGGCGTCCGGCAGCTCGCCCGGCTCGACCGCGGCGGGCGGCGCGGTGGCGTCGCCGAGGGGGTGCCCCAGTTCGGCGCGGCGCTCCACCCACAGCGCGGCGACCTCGTGGGCGAGGCCGCGCATCCGGGCGAACGCGCGGGCCCGCTCGGTGGTGCCGATCGCGCCGCGCGCGTCCAGCACGTTGAACGCGTGCGAGCACTTCAGCACGTAGGAGTGGGCGGGGACGGGCAGCCGCGCGTCCAGCATCCGCCGCGCCTCGGCCGCGTACGCCTCGAACAGCTCCCGGTTCGCCGCGATGTCGGCGTCGTCGAGGTAGTAGCGGCTCATCTCGTACTCGGCCTGCCCGAACGCCTCGCCGTACGTGATGCCCGGGGCGTACTGGATGTCCTTGAAGTGGGAGACGCCCTGGAGCGCCATCAGGATGCGCTCCATCCCGTAGGTGATCTCGACCGCGACGGGGTCGAGGGTCAGCCCGCCCGACTGCTGGAAGTAGGTGAACTGGGTGATCTCCAGGCCGTCCAGCCACACCTCCCAGCCGAGCCCCCACGCGCCGAGCGCGGGCGACGCCCAGTCGTCCTCGACGAACCGGACGTCGTGCGCGCGCAGGTCGACGCCGAGCGCGGCGAGGCTGCCGAGGTACTGCTCCTGCGCGTCGCCCGGCTCCGGCTTGAGGACCACCTGGAACTGGGTGTGGGTCTGCAGCCGGTTCGGGTTGTCGCCGTAGCGGGAGTCGTCGGGGCGGACGCTCGGCTCGGTGTAGGCGACGCGCCACGGCTCGGGGCCGAGGACGCGCAGCGCCGTCGCCGGGTTGAGCGTCCCCGCCCCCACCTCGGTGTTCATCGGCTGCGCGACGAGGCAGCCGCGCCCCGCCCAGTAGTCGGTGAGCCGGATCAGGGCGTCCTGCATGGTCAGCACGGGAAGTCTCCAATGGGCGCGGAAAGGACAAGCCTAGAAGCGCCCGAGACCTCGCTCGATCGCGACGCGCACGGGAGACGTCGCGGGAAGGGGGCCGGAGGGGATCAGCGGCGGCTGCGCCATGAACCTGGGGCGCGTCCCGTGGTGCCCCTGCGCGGCGTGGACGAGGAACGGGTGGCACAGGTACACGTCACCGGCGCGGCCCGTCGCGTGCGCGAGCGGCCGGTGCTCCGTCGCCGCCGCGGCCTTGCCCGCCAGCTCCATGAACGGCAGGCCCGCCTTGCCGGCGGGCTCCAGGATCGGCGGGACGTCCAGGTGGGAGCCGACCCGGATGCGGGTGGGGCCGTCGTCCTCGGACACGTCCGAGAACAGGAACAGCATCAGCAGCGCGCGGCCCGCCGACTCGACGTTCGCCCGGTAGGACATGAAGTCGGCGGGGTCGTCGCCGGGGAAGGACGTGTCGATGTGCCAGCCGTCGTCGCCGGGCGGCTCGTCGCTGGGGAACCGCACGGGGAACGTGCCGAGGCCGCCGCGCGGCAGCCAGGCGCCCTCGCCGACGACCGCGTCGAACGCGGCGCGCAGGCGGGGCGTGTTCGCGGCGGCCCGGAACGGCTCCTCGGCGTGCTCGCCGAGCCGGACCACCGGCCGGGTCCAGGTCGCGGGGTCGTCCGGGTCGCAGCCGGTGCCGCGCCACAGGATCGCCCGGCACTCGGCGGCCAGGTCGCGGGGGAACGCCTCGTCCACCCGCACGAACCCGTCGGTGAGGAAGGCGTCAACGTCGATCATGCCGCACAGGGTCGCAGGGCGGGGCCGCCGGAGGCGAGCGAATTACCGGCGGACGTTCAGCTCGACGCCGCCGACGATGCGGCCGCGCAGCAGCTCGGCGAGCCGGTCGGAGACCCGCTGCACGGTGCCCCGCTCGTCGTGCCCCGGCGCGACGGAGAACCGGACCGCGACCTCCGCGGACGTCCCCTCGGTCACCCGGACGCCCGTCACCGACGGGTCGGAGCCGAACGCGGCGTCGACGGCGGCGAGGACGTCGGGGTCCTCGTGCGGCGGCGGGATGGGGCGGCCCTCGGCGAGCAGGTGCAGGCGCAGCCCCTCCACGGCGAACGGGACCGGGCCGGCGACGTCCACGACCAGGGCGTCGGCGCCCTCGTCGAGGGCGGCGCGGCAGGCGTCGCCGCCGCGCACCGTCACCGGGCGGGCGTCCGCGCGCCACGCCTTCATCGTCTCGGCGCAGGTGAAGCCGAGCACGCCGCGCCGCCCGTCGTCGCCGATCAGCGTGGGCAGCGCCATCTCGCTCGACTTCTCGCGGCGCAGCTCGCCGGGCGCGACCTCTTCCTCCTCGGTGAGGACGGCGACGATCGGCACGAGCAGCCGGGCGCCCTGGAGCCGCCGCAGCACCGTGTGCGCGCCGACGCGGCCCGCGGCGTACCCCGTGAGCGCCTCGCACAGCCGGGGATCGGCACTGCCGTCGTCCCCGGGGATCAGTGGTTCGGGAATGGTCAGTCCGGACACGCCAGGCAGGCTATAACCTCAGGCGACCCCTGTGGGCGACTAACCGGATACTCTCCGTTCCATCCGCTCCGCATGACCTGCGGGGGGCGACCCCCACAGGCCCCGGAAGGACCGGCCGACCGGCGCCTTCCGGGGCTCCGGGCGCCGGTCAGCCGAGGTCGGCGATGGCCGCCACCGTGCCGCCGCCGGACGGGCCCTGATGGACGGCCGCGACCGACACGAACACCGCCGGGTCGCCCGTCACGGACGCCGCGACACCGCCCACGCACGCCTTGATCTGCCGGTGCCAGTGCACGTCGGAGTCGTCCAGCATGATGTTGCGGCGGCCCCGGACCGCGCCGCTCGGGTCGGCCTCGCACTTGATGAACACGTTGACGAGCCGGTCGCCGAGGTCCGCGGCGCGGGGGCGGTCGGGCAGGTCCAGGCCGGTCGAGGTGATGGCGTCCCAGATGCCGTCGGCGTCCAGTGCGTCCTTCATCACACCGTGCCCGGCCCGGTACCTGCCGCCGATGCCGCGCACGTTGCCGACGACGACGATCTGCGCCCGGTCGAGCTCCACGCCGGACGAGCAGGACGCCACCGACGAGTACAGCGACAGGTCCCGGTGGATCTGCTCGGCGGACGGCATCGCGATCTCGCCGAGCGCGACGGCGATGCCGAGCGCGGTGGTCGAGTTGGAGATGTCCATCGACTTCAGCGTGTCCTCGGTGACGACGTCGCGGCCCCGCGCCTTGGCGTCGTTGATGGTGTCGAGGGTGAGCAGCGGCGTCTTGGTCTGCACGTAGTGGACGTCGGCGGAATCGTCGATCCCGGCGGTCTTCATCGCCTCGCGGACCCCGGCGGCGACGGTCTCGACCATCGCAGGGCGCCCGATGTCCTCGGGCAGGATGACCTCGCTCATCGCGACGCCGACCGACAGGCGCGGCTCGTCCGAGGCGGGCGCGGTCGCCGGGTCGGTGGTGGCGAACACGGTCGCGTGCGGGCTGAGGACGCCGTCGGTGCCGCCCGACCACACCAGCGGGACGCGCGCGACCTCGTCCGCCGTCCGGGTGCCCTTGGCGGTGAGGACCTCGCGGAACGCCCGGTCGGCCAGCAGCCGCGTGTAGTCGTTCACGCCGCCGTTGCCCTCGGTCTTGCCGACGACGGCGAGGACGCGGTCGGCCTCCAGGACGCCGTCGTCGATCAGCCGGGCGAGCCCGGACGCGTCGGTCACGCTCTCGATGGGGATCTTGCGGACTTCGATCGGGTCGGGCACGTCATCGCTCCTCGGCTGCTCTGCTCGGTGTGGTCTCTACCCCGGTCGGCGCCTCCACGACCGTCCCGGCGCGGCCGTGCGCGGCCTCGCCGAGCCGGGCCAGCGAGGCGATCGCGCCGCGCCGGCCGCCGGCCGCGACGAACCGCCGCACCGCCTCCACCTTCGGGCCCATGCTGCCGCCGGCGAAGTGCCCGGCGGCGGCCAGCGCGGCCAGCTCGGCGGGGGTGGCACGGCGCAGCGGGCGGGCCCGCGGCGTGCCGAACCCGGTCATCGCGTACTCCACGTCGGTGGCGATGACGAGGGTGGACGCGCCGAGCCGGCGGGCCAGCAGCTGCGCCGCCAGGTCCTTGTCGACGACGGCCTCGACGCCGCGCAGCGCCCCGTCCGCCCGGACCACGGGCGCTCCCCCGCCGCCCGCCGCGACGACGACGTGCCCGGCGTCCAGCAGGACGGCGGCGGCGTCCGCGTCCAGGATCTCCAGCGGCTCCGGGGAGGCGACGACGCGCCGCCAGCCCCGCGCGCCGAACCGCCGCCACGTCTCGCCGCGCGCCATGGACCGGCGCGCCTGCTCCTCGGGGAAGTAGCGGCCGATCGGCTTGGCGGGGGCGGCGAAGCCGGGGTCGGCGGCGTCCACCAGCGTGCGCGTCACCACCGTGGACACCGGGCGGGCGGCGCCGCGCGCGGCGAGCGCCCGGTCCAGCGCGTTCATGATCATCACGCCGACGGTGGCCTGGGTCTGCGCGCCGCACCAGTCCAGCGGGACGGGCGGCACCACGCCCGCCGCGAGCTGGTTCTTGATCAGCAGGTTGCCGACCTGCGGGCCGTTGCCGTGCGTGAGCGCGACCCGCGCGCCCGCCGCGGCCAGGTCGGCGACGTGCGCCATCGCGGCCTCGATCGCGGCCGCCTGCGCGTCCGGCGCGGCGCTGCCGTCCGGCGCGGTCATGGCGTTGCCGCCGAGCGCGATCAGGATCCGCTCGCCGTCGAGCGGTCCCCCGCCGTTCCAGGTCACGGGACGGACGCTAACCCGCGCGAAGGGCGGCGCTCATGGGCGAAATCCGCCCAACGAGCGCCGCTTCTTCGGCACTTTCTCGGGACGCGCGCCCGTCAGGGGCGCGCGCCGAGCCGGCCGACCCAGCCCATCGCCTCGTAGGTGGTCGTGACGGTCCCGTGCCCGGCCTCGGTCGTCCGGAACTCGAGCAGGTCGGCGGTCGTCGCCGAGATGACCAGCCGGGACTCGGTCGCGGCCGCGCCGCCGTCCGGGCCCGACGCCGCGACGACGGCCATGCCGGGGCGGCCGAGCCGGTCGGTGGCCTCGCCGGCCAGCCGGATCTCGGGCTGCCCGGCGAGGACCTTGAACAGCGCCGACTTGGCGCCCGGCGTGAGCGGCCCGCCGAGCAGGTCGTGCGCGATCCCCCACACGTAGGCGGTGAAGGTGCCCTTGAACGGGTTCTCGGCGGACTTCAGCTCGCGCTGGTAGCGGTCGCGCAGCACGGCCGACAGGCTCCCCGGGTCTTCGGGCAGGGACGCGATCTGCTCGGCGGTCATCTCCCCGGTGCCGGGGCCGCGGCGCATCGGCCCTTCCCAGACCCGCTTCTCGCTGGAGCCTGCGAGGCGGGGGGACCCGTCCTGCTGCCAGAGGGCCTTGTCCCGGTCGGTGGGGAAGACGAGCTTGTCCGGGCCGCCGGTCTTGCGCGCCCTGCTTCCGTCGCGCGCGAGCCAGACCTCGCCGGGGCTCTCGATGAGGGCCTTGTAGGTGATCTTCTTGTCCACCTTGCGGCGGTCCGGCCCCGTGCCGACGATCGCCCTGCGGTGCCCGCCCACCTCGCTCGTCGTCAGCTGCCGGTTGTACCAGTAGCGGCCGGTCGCGGCCGGGGCCTTCGCCGCGGTCGTCGCGCTGGCGAGCAGGAACGTGCGCGCGTCGGCGGGCCCCTCCTGCGCCGACGGCGGCCGCGCGGGGGTGTCGCCGCCGCCCGTGACGACGACGGCCCCGGC
>NZ_JBFARO010000198.1:0-10427 GCF_040677125.1 Actinomadura sp. NPDC049382 | reverse complement strand
CCGCCGCCTCGCCGCCCGCGCGCTGTCCGGCATCTGGACGATGGAGATGATCGAGATGCTGCGCGGCAACGCCACCGCCGAGGAGATCCAGTCCCGGCTGGAGATCACCGCCGCCCGCCTCCTCATCGACCCCTGAGCGTCGCATCGACCCCTGAGCACCCGTCCGGTTACCGTGTGGCGCGGGCCCCTTCCCGACTAGCCTTGGCCCCGTCAGGGAGCCAGGACGAAGAAGGTGTGCCAGTGACCGAGCAGGAACCGATCCTCAGCGACGGGGTCATCATCGAGTTCATCGATGGCAAGGACGTCCCCGTCCAGCACAAGGACTTCGGTGAGAGGGCCGTCGTGATGCGCGACGCCAAGAACCCCGCGGGCCCGATCCTCTACTTCACCGAGGCCGAGTGGGACGCCTTCATCGCGGGCGTCAAGGACGGCGAGTTCGACGACCTCCTGGAAGAGGACCCCACCGAAACCCACTGATCCGCGGCGGTCCGCCCCCGCCCGCGGTCCGAGGCGGGGGCGGCTACCTCCGCTACGGGTGCGAGGGCTGGACGACGAGGGCGGTCGGGCGGTAGGTCAGGAAGGCCGCGGGGTCCAGGGCGAGGGACGCGGCGGTCCTGTTCAGGGAGTTCGCGGTCGTGCTGGGCCAGTGGCCGGTCTTCACGCGCTTCTCCAGGGTCTGGAGCGAGGCCACGTACTCGGACGCGGTGAAGTTGCAGTGGCCGGTGCGCTTGACGTACGCCTGGCGCAGCAGCGGGGTGCGGCCCGCGGCGCGGACGGTTCCGGCGTACTCGTTCTGGTGCTCGACCGGGACGAGCTGGTCGGAGATGGTGTGGACGGTCAGGGTCGGGACGGTCAGGCGGCCGGTGGGTTCGGACGTGCGGGTCAGCCAGGCGAGGGGCGCGGGCTCGACCTGCTTGGCGGCGGTCGCGGAGAGTTCGGCGAGGTCGGCGCGCAGGTTCAGGCCGGCCTTGCGGTAGAGGGCCTCGACCTGGCGGAGGTTGGCCGAGGTGCGCAGGAGGCGCGCGTAGTCCAGGCCCTTGTTCCAGGCGCTGTCGCCGCCGGCTGCCTGGTCGATCGAGTAGCGGCCGCTGAAGATGAACGTCAGGACGCCCGATGACAGCCACTGGTACTGCTGGAGTTCCTGGGCGGCGTAGTCGCGGCGGGGAGGCGGGGAGTCGCCGGAGAACCAGGACGACTGGTTGAGGAACGCCGAGGCCAGCGCGATGCGGGCGCGGCCGGCGGGGGTGGACTGGGCGTTCGTCACGGCCAGGGTGAGCTGGGTTCCGGCGACGACGCCGTCCACCGGGGACGTGTAGTCGGTCAGCTTGATCCGCTGGGACGGGGCGAGCAGGGTCGCGATCGTGTGGCCCGCGTTGAGCTGGTAGTTGTTCAGGTCGGGGCCGCCGCCGACGATGCCGCAGGTGGTGAGGACGCCGTCCACGGCGCGGGTCTCCGCGAGCTTGGCGCTGACCAGGCCGCCCATGGACTGGCCGAGGGCGAGGGTGCGGCGGGGGCGGCCGATGAGCTTCGCGAGGGCGTCGCGGGTGCCGATCTGGTCGCGGACGGCGCTGCCGAGGGCCCACAGGGAGCCGTCCGGGTCGTAGGACGAGCCGGCGAGGGCGTAGCCGCGGTCGAGGAGGGCCTGGCCGGCGGCCTCGCTCGGGCGGTCGGCCGGGGTGAGGGGCCCGAAGCCGTGGCTGAACAGGACGAGCGTGCCGTTCCAGTCGGCCGGGACGTCGGCGATCCAGGTGGCGCCGTCGGGGAGCGTGCCGGTGTAGTGCGCGGGGGCGGCCGCCGCGTGGGCCGCCGGGGTGAGGGCCAACGGCGCCGCCAGGACGGCGGCGAGCGCGCCTGCCTGGAGTCGTTTCATGGGGGTTCCTCCTGGGCCGGACTCAATAAATGGATGTCGGCGTAGCGGGCGTCAGGATTTTGTCGAGTATTTGGCCGTGACAGGGGTGCGGAGGCGATGGAGTGCTCAGAATTTAGGCAGGTTCTTAGCGGCCGTCAATGGTTTGCCTAATGTTTCAGGGCGGTCCAGCGGGCGTCGAGGGCCCGGGCGCCGTCCGGGGTCAGGTCACCGAGGAGGCGGAGGCGGGCGATGCCCCCGTCCGGGTGGATGTCGAGCCGGACGTGCGTGACCTCGGGTGACGCCGTCAGGCGGAAGCGGTGCCTGGTGTCCGGGAGCAGGGCGGTCCGGGGCAGCAGGGGGTGCCAGGTGCCGGCGGCGTCGCGGCCGTGCAGGGCGGCCGAGCCGGGGGCGTTGAACTTCAGGTTCGCGGTGTCGATCTCGGCGAGCCTGACCACGCCGGGAGCGGCGAGGCGGATCACCGCCCAGTCGTGCCCGGCGTCGCGGCGCCGGGCCGTCTCCCAGCCCTCGGCCTGGTTGCGGGCCAGGCCGGGGAACAGCATGTTGTCGGGCGAGGAGTAGAACATGTTCGAGCACTCGGTGACGCGGGCGCCGTTCTCCAGGGCGGCCAGGTCGACGGTGAGCCCGGCGAGCAGGCGGGGGTCGGGGACCACCTCGCCGTGGACGCGGAGCCGGGCGATGCCGCCATCCGGGAACATGTTCAGCCTGACGTGGGTGAACAGCCGCTCGACCGCCACCGGGAAGGCGTGCGCGGTGTCGCCCTTCAGGGGGCTCTCCGGGACGATCTCCACCCAGCCCGCGCCGGAGAGGTCGGACGGGTAGCCGTCCACGGCGCACGCCTCCACGGACGCGCGGGGCGGGTAGTTGCCCTTGAACCAGGCGGTGTCGATCACGACGCCGCGGACGACGCCGGGCAGCCCGAGCCTGATCAGTGCCCAGTCGTGGCCGCCGTCGCGGCGGCGGGCGGTCTCCCAGCCGTCGTACAGCTGCCCCTTCGGGCCGAACGTCTCCGGGGAGAACGCCGGGGCCCACGGGTTGATCAGGTTCTCCTTTTCGGCGAACGACTCGTCGCTCGCCGCCGCCACCGAGCCGCCGAGGGTGCGGACGGCCAGGTCGGGGAGGGAGGTGAACTCGGTCATCGCGGTTCCCGGTGGAGGAGGCGTCCGCGGCCGGCGGGCTCTCCCCGGAGCCAGGTGGCCTGGACGGCTCCGGTGAGCGTCCGGCCCGCGTAGGGGGTGACGGGGTGGCGGTGGTGGAGGGCCGCCGGATCCACGGTGAACGTCTCGTCGGGCGCGAAGGCGACGAGGTCGGCGTCATTGCCGACGGCGATGGCGCCCTTGCCGGGGACGGCGGCCAGGGCGGCGGGCGCCTCGGACATCCAGCGCACGACCGCGTGCAGGCCGTGCCCGCGTTCCCGTGCCGCCGTCCAGACGACGGGGAGGCCCAGTTGCAGGGACGAGATGCCGCCCCACGCGGTCGCGAAGTCGCCTCGCTTCAGCTCGGGCGTGCAGGGCGAGTGGTCGGTGACGACGCACGAGATGACGCCGTCCGCAAGCGCCTGCCAGAGCAGTTCGCGGTTGGCGGTGCCGCGGATGGGAGGGCAGCACTTGAAAGCGGTGACGGCGGCCTCCTCGGCGGAGAGCGCCAGGTAGTGGGGGCAGGTCTCGGCGGTGACGGGAAGGCCGTCCGACCGGGCCTTGGCGAGGACGTCCAGGCAGTCGGCGGCCGACAGGTGCAGGATGTGGGCGCGCGCCCCGGTCTCCTCGGCCAGCCGGACGACCCGCTCCACGGCGAGGCGTTCGGCGGACGGCGGCCGTGACGCGAGGAACTCCGCGTAGCCGCCGCCCGCCGGGGGGCTGAGCTCCGCCGGCTCCTCGGCGTGGACGATCACCAGCCCGCCGAACCCGGCGATCTCCCGGAACGCGGCCCGCAGCTCCGCGGCGGAGAGCGGCGGGAACTCCGGGACGCCCGAGTCGGACGTGAAGCACTTGAACCCGAACACGCCGAGGTCGTGCAGCGGGCGGAGCGAGGCGAGGTTGCCGGGGACGGCGCCGCCCCAGAAGCCCACGTCCACGGCGCACGCGCCCTCGGCGGCGGCGCGCTTGGCGGCGAGCGCGGGCGGGTCGACGGTCGGCGGCAGCGCGTTGAGCGGCATGTCGATGAGCGCGGTGACGCCGCCCGCGGCGGCGGCCCGGGTCGCGGTGGCGAAGCCCTCCCATTCGGTGCGGCCCGGTTCGTTGACGTGGACGTGGGTGTCGACCAGGCCCGGCAGCAGCGCCACGTCGCCGAGGTCGACCGAGTCGGCGGCGGGGCCGCCGGCCGGGTAGGGGGAGATCGCGGTGATCCGGCCGTCGCGGACGGAGACGGCGGCGGGGCGTTCGCCGTCCGGCAGGACGGCGCGGCGCGACCTGATCAGGAGGTCGTCCATGCGAACTCCTCCGCCGAGGGCCCCTGCGGCACGTATTCGAGCGAGACCCGGCCGCCGTACCCGATGTCGTCGAGGACGGCGAAGACGCGGTCGAAGTCGATCCGGCCGGTGCCGGGGCGCCCCCGGCCGGGCGCGTCCGCGATCTGGACGTGCCCGATGTCGGCGGCGTGCGCACGCGCCGCCTTCTCCAGGTCGTCGCCGTTCGTCGCCAGATGGAAGGTGTCGAACAGGAGCCGGACGTTGTCCGCGCCCGCCGCGCGGACGCGCGCCACCACCCCGGCGGCGTCGGCGGCCGTCTCCAGCGGGTAGGCGCCGTTGAGGCCGCGCGCCAGCGGCTCGATGAGCAGCGTCCCGCCGATCTCGCCGACCCGCCCTGCGGCGTGGACGAGGTTCGCGGTGGCGACGTCGTCCTGCTCGGCGGGGTCCGCGCCGTCCAGCCGCTGCCCGTAGAGCGCGTTGAACGACCGGGCGCCGGTGCGCTCGGCGATCCGCAGCAGCACGTCCAGGCTCCGGCGGAACTCCTCGGCGCGGGACGGGTCGGACAGCACGCCCCGCTCCCCCGCCGCCAGGTCGCCCGCGTAGAGGTTCAGCGCGATGAGCCGCACGCCGGCGTCCTCGACCGCCCGGCAGAACGCGTCCGCGTCGGCGGCGGACGGCTCCGGCTCGCCGTTCCACGGCCACCAGAACTCGACCTCGCCGAAGCCGGCCGCCCGCGCCGCCGCCGGGCGGTCGAGCGGCGGGAACTCGGTGAACAGGATCGAGCAGTTGACCGCGAACCGCCGGGTCATGGCCCTCCTTGGACGATGTGATCCGAGACGGTGTGATCCGAGACGGTGTGATCCGAGACGGTGTGCTCGGAGACGATGTGCTCGGAGACGATGTGCTCGGGGCGGACGGGGACGCGGGTGAGGGCGCGGCCGGTCGCGTCCCGGATCGCGGCGACGATCGCGGGCGTGGACGACAGCGTCGGCGGCTCGCCCGCGCCGCGCAGCCCGTACGGCGCCTCGGGGTCGGGATATTCCAGAATGTCCAGCCGCATGGGCGGCATGTCGAGGATGGTGGGGATCAGGTAGTCGGTGAACGACGGGTTCCGGACGAGCCCGTCCGCCACGACGATCTCCTCCATCACGGCGAGGCCGAGGCCCTGCGCGGAGCCGCCGTGGATCTGGCCCTCCAGCGACAGCCGGTTGATGATCTTACCGACGTCCTGGACGGCGGCCAGCTCGACGACCTTGACGAGGCCGAGCTCCACGTCCACGTCGACGACGGCCCGGTGCACGCATAGCGCGAGCTGGGTGTGGCTGCGGCCCTGCCCGGTGAGCGGGTCCATCCGGGAGGTGGGCCGGTGGTGGTACTCGCGGGTCTCCTCGATGGCGGCGGATCCGAGGACGTCCTCGATCGTGCCGAGCACCCCGCCCGACCGCGAGACGATCTTCCCGCCGGCGACCGTCAGATCGGTGCGGCCGAGGCGGTCGGCGGCGAGCGCGAGCAGCCGCGCCCGCACCGCCTCGCAGGCCGCCTTCACCGCGCCGCCCGTCATGTACGACTGGCGGGACGCGCTGGAGGAGCCCGCGTCGCCGACCCCGGTGTCCGCCGGGGCGATGGTGACCCGCTCGACGCCCAGCTCCGTCCGCGCCACCTGCGCCTGGACGGTCACGAGCCCCTGCCCGACCTCGGCCGCCGCCGTGTGGACGAGCGCGGTCGCCTCGCCGCCGATGACCTCCAGCCGGACGCGGGCGGTCGACTTGTCGTCGAAGCCCTCGGAGAAGCAGATGTTCTTGATCCCGACGCCGTAGCCGACGCCCCGCACGACGCCCTCGCCGTGCGTCGTCTGCGCGACCCCGCCCGGCAGGTTCCGCAGGTCGGACGGGTCGGCGGCGGCGGGCGGCGGCATCGCCTCCAGCCGGGTCAGCATCTCGGCGAGCGGCGCGGGCGACTCGATGACCTGCCCGGTCGCGAGCCGCGACCCCTGCGAGACCGCGTTGCGGCGGCGGATCTCGATCGGTCCGAGGCCGCAGGCCGCGCCGAGCCTGTCCATCATCGACTCGTAGGCGAAGCACGCCTGGACGGCGCCGAACCCGCGCATCGCCCCGCACGGCGGGTTGTTGGTGTAGACGCCGTACGCGTCGATCCGGATGTTGGGGATCTCGTACGGGCCGACACCGAGCGACGCCGCGTTGCCGACGACGTTCATGGTGGACGAGGTGTACGCGCCGCCGTCCAGGATGATCTCGACGTCGGCGTAGAGGAGCCTCCCGCCGGACGTGGCGCCGTACTCGTAGCGCATCCGCGCGGGATGCCGGTGGACGTGCCCGAAGAACGACTCGTACCGGTCGTACGACATCTTCACCGGGCGGCCGGTGTGCAGCGCGAGCATCCCGGCGTGGATCTGCATCGACAGGTCCTCGCGGCCGCCGAACGCGCCGCCGACGCCCGCGAGCGTCATGTGCACCCGGTCTTCGGCGAGCCCGAGGCAGGGCGCGATCTGCTTGAGGTCGTTGTGGATCCACTGCGTGGAGACGTACAGGTCGATGCCGCCGTCCTCGGACGGGATCGCCAGGCCCGACTCGGGCCCGAGGAACGCCTGGTCCTGGATGCCGACCTCGTACTCCCCGGACACGACCACGTCGGCCTCGGCCTTCGCGGCGTCCACGTCCCCGACGCGGACCGGCTGGTGGCGGGTGATGCCGCCGCGGTCCTGGACCTTCAGCCGCTCCGGGTCGGCGATCACGGCGCGCGGGTCCGTGACCGGCTCCAGCACGTCGTACTCGACGGCGATCAGCTCCAGCGCGCGCCGCGCCGTCTCCGGATGGTCGGCGGCGACGAGCGCGACCGGCTCGCCCTGGTGCCGGACCTGGTCGATCGCGAGGACGGGCTGGTCCTCGGTATGGTCGATGCCGAACACCTTCCGGCCCGGCACGTCGGCGTGGGTGAGGACGGCCCGGACGCCGGGCAGCGCGAGCGCCGGCCCGATGCCGACCGACCGGATCAGCGCGCGCGGGTGCGGGCTGCGGAGCGTCGCGCCCCACAGCATGCCCTCCATCCACAGGTCGGACGCGTACGCGAACTCGCCCGTGGCCTTGAGCGTCCCGTCCGGCCGCAGCGGGCTCTCCCCGACCCCGCCGATGCCGGGCGCGGCGACATGTCCCGGGCTCCTCACCGGGGACGCCTTACCGGACGGTGACCCCATCTAGAGCACCTCCTCCGCGAGCCGCATGAGGCGGCGGTGGGCGTCGGCGCCGCGCCGCGCCGCCTCGTCCTGCGGGACGGTCACGAGGGTGTCGCCGTCCACGACGGTGCGCCCGCCGACGAGGAGGCGCCGCAGCGGCGGCACGGGGCCGAACGCGAACGCGACGACCGGGTCGTCGATCGCCGCCTGGAAGCCGTCCACGCGCCACAGCGCGATGTCGGCGAGCTTGCCGGGTTCGAGGGAGCCGATCTCGTCCTCCCGGCCGAGGCAGCGGGCGCCGCCGAGCGTCGCCATCTCCAGGGCCTGCCGGGCGGTCAGCGCGGTCGGGCCGTAGCGGGCGCGCTGCATGTAGAGGGCCTGCCGGATCTCCCCGGCGAGCGGGACGAGCTCCGCCGACGCCGAGCCGTCCACGCCGAGCCCGACCGCCGCGCCCTCCGCCAGCAGGTGCGACACGCGGGCGATCCCGGCGCCGAGCCGCGCGTTCGAACTCGGGCAGTGCGCGGTGCCGGTGCCGGTCTCGGCGAGCCGCTTGACGTCGGTGTCGTGCAGGTGGACGCAGTGCGCGAGCCACACGTCCGGGCCGAGCCAGCCGATCGAGTCCAGGTACTCGGCCGGCGTCATGCCGAACTGCTCGCGGGTGTGCTCCTCCTCGTCCACCGTCTCCGCGAGGTGGGTGTGCAGCCGGACGCCCTTGTCGCGCGCCAGCCGCGCCGACTCCACCAGCAGGTCGCGGGTGACGGAGAACGGCGAGCACGGCGCGACGGCGACGCGCAGCATCGAGCCGGGCGACGGGTCGTGGTACCGGTCGATCGCGTCCGCGGTCGCGGCGAGGACCGTGTCGAGGTCCTCGACGACCTCGTCCGGCGGGAGGCCGCCCTGCGACGCGCCCCGGTCCATCGAGCCCCGGCACGGGTGGAACCGGACGCCGACCTCCCGCGCCGCCTCGATCTCCGCCGCGAACAGGTCGCCGCGCCCCTTCGGGAACAGGTAGTGGTGGTCGGTGGAGGTGGTGCAGCCCGACTTGGCGAGCCACGCCAGCCCGGCCGTCGCCGCGCCCGCGACGACCTCGGCGTCCATCGCCGACCAGGGCTTGTAGAGGGTGGTCAGCCACTCGAAGAGCGTGCCGTCGGTGACCATGCCCTGGCTCGCCCACTGGTAGAGGTGGTGGTGGGCGTTGACCAGGCCGGGGGTGGCGAGGCAGCCGCGGGCGTCGATCCGCTCCGGGTCGCTGCCGGGGGCCCTTCCGGGGCCGACGGCGGTGATCCGGTCGCCGTCGATCACGATGTGGCCGTCCGGGTACTCCTCGCCGGAGACGGTGACGACGTGCGCGTTCTCGATGATCATGCGCCGGCCCTCCGCCGCGCGGCGAGGCGCACCGCGTCCAGGATCTTCTCGTAGCCGGTGCAGCGGCACAGGTTCCCGGCGAGCGCCTCGCGGATCTCGGCGTCGCTCGGCGCCGGGTTCCGGGCGAGCAGGTCGTGCGACTGGACGATCAGGCCCGGCGTGCAGAACCCGCACTGGACCGCGCCCGTCTCCACGAACGCCTCCTGGACGGGGTCGAGCCGCTCGTCGCCGGGCGGCCCCTCGGCGAGGCCCTCGACGGTGACGACCTCGCGGCCCTCGGCCTGCCCGGCCGCGACCAGGCAGGCGCACACCGGCACGCCGTCCAGGTAGACGGTGCAGGAGCCGCATTCGCCCTGCTCGCAGGCGTTCTTCGAACCGGGGAGGCCCATCCGCTCGCGCAGCATGTAGAGCAGGCTCTCGCCCTCCCACACGTCGTCCACGGCCTCCGCCGCCCCGTTCACGGTGACGTTCACGCGCATCAGGACGCCCTCCTTCCGTTCGCTCCCGCCCGGTACTCGTCCCAGGCCCAGGTCAGGGTGCGGCGCGCCAGCACCGACAGCGCGTGCCGGCGGTAGCCGCCCGTCCCGCGGACGTCGTCGATCGGGGACGCCGCGTCCCGCACCAGGTCGCCGAACCGCCGCACCGCCGGCTCCGGGAGCGGGCGGCGGCCGTCCCAGTCCAGCTCGTGGGAGATGAACGCCTCGGCCTCGGGGGCGGTGCGCGGGGTCGGCGCGGCGGAGCCGAGGCCGGTGCCGACGCGCCGCTCGCCGGGGTGCAGGGCCAGCGCGAACGAGCACACGGCGATCACCATCGCGTTCCGGGTGCCGATCTTGGAGAAGTACTGCGGGCCGGACGCGGGCACCGCCCAGAACGCGCGGATCAGCTCGTCCGGCTCCAGCGCGTTGCGCTTCACGCCGGTGAAGAACCGGCCGACCGGGATCATCCGGACGCCGCGCGCCGCCGACTCGGCCTCGATCACCGCGTCCCCGGCGAGCAGCGGCGGATGGGCGTCCCCGGCGGGCGACGCCGCGCCGAGGTTGCCGCCGGCGGTGCCCCGGTTGCGGATCTGCGGCGAGCCGACCGTCCGGGACGCCTGCGCGAGGCCGGGCAGCGGCCCGCCCAGCTCGGTGATCAGCCGCGCGTAGGGGACGCCGGCGCCGACGCGGAGCCGGCCGTCCACCCTGTCCCATTCGGTGAGGTCGCGGATGCGGGTCAGGTCGAGCAGCGCCTCGGGGCGGTCCTGGTCGAAGTTGATCTCGACCATGACGTCGGTGCCGCCCTGCACGGGCCGCGCGCCCGGCCGCCCCGCCTTGGCGGCCAGCGCGTCCTCCCAGGTCAGCGGTCGCAGGAAGTCCATGTCTCCAGAGTTCCTCAGTTCCAGGCGGACGGGGCGTCCCGCGCGTCATCGGTGAGCACCGTGCCCTCGATGAGCCCGTACGGGCGGTCCGCCGCGAAGTAGACCTCGTTGTCGTTGTCCAGGCCGAACGGCTCCAGATCGACCAGGAAGTGGTGCTTGTTGGGCAGTGACAGCCTGATCTCGCAGAGGCCGTCCTGGCCGTCCAGGACGCTCCGCCCCATCTGGAAGAGCGTCTGCTGGA
>NZ_JBFARO010000197.1:0-10453 GCF_040677125.1 Actinomadura sp. NPDC049382 | reverse complement strand
GCCGGCGCCTGCGGAGGCGCCGAAGCCGGGGGCGGAGGCGGCGGCGGTGTGGCGGCGTCCGGCACGACCGTGCGGGCCGGGGACACCGGTTCCGTCCAGGAGCCGACCGCGAAGAAGCCCGCCCCCATGGCGAGCGCGGCGACGGCGACGGGCAGCCACGGCGTCCGGAGCACCCGGCGCCGCACCGGCGGGCTCGGCTCGGCCCGGGTGAACCCGGCTGGCGGGAGGCTGGAGGAGAGGCGCACCCTCCGATGGTCACGCTGAGCGGTCGTCCGGACACGGAGAATCGCCTCGACCGTTGCCAGCTTGATACACACTCCGGCCCCGCACGTGGTCATCACGTGACCCGGGGCCGTCCGGCAGGGCACGCCGGGCAAGGCCCCTGCTAATTTCTTGGACGTGCCCAACGCTCCCGGCCGGCGGATGGGGCCGCTGTACGCGGCCGGGTTCACCACCGCGTTCGGGGCGCACGGGATCGCCGCCAACCTGGGCGGCTTCTCCGACGACGCCGTCACCTCCCTGCTCGTGCTCGGCGGGCTGCTGGCGCTGTACGACGGCGCGGAGGTGGTCCTCAAGCCGCTGTTCGGCACCCTCGCCGACCGGGTCGGCGCCCGCCCGGTGCTGCTCGGCGGCCTCGTCGCCTTCGCGGCCGCGTCCACGCTGTACGCGGTGGCCGGCAGCCCCGGATGGCTGTGGGCGGCGCGCCTCGGCCAGGGAGCGGCGGCCTCGGCCTTCTCTCCCGCGGCCTCGGCGCTGGTGGCCCGGCTCAATCCGGACGCCAAGCTCGGGCGGGCGTTCGGGAGCTACGGCTTCTACAAGTCGATCGGCTACACCCTCGGCCCGCTCCTCGGCGGGGTGCTGGTGTGGGCCGGCGGCCTGCGGCTGCTGTTCGCGACCCTGGCGGTGCTGGGCGCCGCCGTCGCGGTGTGGGCCGCGCTCGCCGTCCCCGCCGTGCCGCCGCTGCCGAGGGCCCGGCAGACCGTCCTCGACCTCGCGCGGCGGCTGGCCGACCCCGCGTTCCTCGGCCCGACCGCCGCCCTCGCCGCCGCGACCGCCGCGCTGTCGGCCGGCGTGGGGTTCCTGCCGGTGTCCGGCCGGGCCGCCGGGCTCGGCAGCATCGCCACCGGCGCCGCGGTGTCGGTCCTCGCGGCGTGCGCGGCGGTCGTCCAGCCCTGGACCGGGCGCGCCCTCGACGCGGGGCGCGTGAGCGCCCGCACCGGCGTCCTCGCCGGGCTGGCGGTCACCGCGGCCGGGCTGGGGTGCGCCGCGCTGCCCGGCCTGCCCGGCGTCCTCGCGGCCGCGGTGCTGGTCGGCGCGGGCACCGGGCTCATCACCCCGCTGGGGTTCGCCGCGCTCGCCGCCCGCACGCCCTCCGCGCGCATGGGCCAGACCATGGGCGCCGCCGAACTCGGCCGCGAACTCGGCGACGCCGGCGGGCCGCTGCTCGTGGGGGGCGTCGCCACCGCGGCCGCCCTCGCCTACGGCTACGCCGCGCTCGCCGCGCTGCTCGCCCTCGGGGCGGTCATCGCCCTCCTCGCCGCCGCCGCACCGCGGCCGGCCCGGCGTGACCGCGGCTAGCCGGCCTGGACGACCGTGAAGCGGCGCAGCGCGAGGGCCGGGTTCTTGGCCCGGACGGCGGCGATCCGCTCCGCCGAGACCTCGCCGGACACGACGCCCGGGTCCTCCCCCAGCCCGGCCGCGACCACGCCCATCGGGTCGGCGATCATGCTGTTGCCGGCGCCCGTCGGGGCGCACTGGCCGGCGGCGGCGACGTAGACGGTGTTCTCGATCGCGCGGGCCCGGACCAGCGTCCGCCAGTGGTCCTCCTTCAGCGGACCCGGCACCCAGGCCGCCGGCAGCGCCAGGACGTCGGCGCCCGCGTCCACGATCCGCCGCGTCACCTCGGGGAACCGGACGTCGTAGCAGGTCTGCATGCCGAACGTGACGCCGTCCACGGCGAACGTCTCCGGCTCGCCGATGTCGCCCGGCCGGACCAGCGCCGACTCCTCGTACCCGAACGCGTCGTACAGGTGCAGCTTGCGGTACTCGGCCACGACGTCCCCGCCGGGGCCGACGGCGACGAGCGTGTTGGAGAAGCGGGGCGCCGGGCGGAGCTCGTCCGCTGACTCGCGGTGGGCGGGGGCCGGAGGACGGCCGGGGTCGTCCAGCCGCTCGTTCACGCCCGCGACCAGGTGCACGCCGTACCGCCGCGCCAGCGCGCCGAGCCCGGTCGTGAACGGGCCGTCCAGCGGCTCGGCGGAGTCGACGAACCGGCCGTCCAGCTTCGGCGCCGTGAACATGGCGAACTCGGGGAACACCACGACCTTCGCGCCGCGCCCGGCCGCCTCGGCGGCCAGCCCGCCGATCGCCGCGAGGTTCTCGTCCTTGTTGACGCCGGGCGCGAACTGCGCCACCGCCACCTGCACCATCGCTGCCTCCCTACATCCGGTCGACGCCGGTCACCCGGATCACGGCCTCGCCCTCCTGGTCGGAGCCCGCGAGGTCGACCTCGGCGCTGATGCCCCAGTCGTGATGCCCCTCCGGGTCGTCGAACACCTGCCGGACCCGCCACAGCGCGTCCTCCGGCACCTCCTCGATCCGCAGCAGCTTCGGGCCGCGCGCGTCGGCGCCGGTGAGCAGCTCGTCGTGCTCGGCGAAGTAGCCGTCCATCGCGTCGGCCCACGCGTCCGCGCCGAAGTCGGGGTCGAGGTCGCCGAGCTCGCCGTACCGCTCCAGCGCCGCCAGCTCCACCCGCCGGAACAGCGCGTTGCGGACCAGCACCCGGAACGCCCGCGCGTTCGCGGTCACCTTCGTGACCCGCTCCTCGATCGGCTGCTCCAGGTCGCCCTCGTCGGCGGGGTTCGCGAGCTGCTCCCACTCGTCGAGCAGGCTGGAGTCGACCTGCCGGACCAGCTCGCCGAGCCACTCGATCAGGTCGATCAGGTCATCGCTCTTGATCGACTCCGGGACGGTCTGCTGCAGCGCCTTGTACGCCCCCGACAGGTACCGCAGCACCAGGCCCTCGGCCCGCGCCAGCTCGTAGAACCCGATGTACTCGGTGAACGTCATCGCGCGCTCGTACATGTCGCGGACGACCGACTTCGGGCGCAGCGGATGGTCGCCGACCCACGGGTGCCCGGCCCGGTAGATCTCGTAGGCGGCGTCGAGCTCGTCCTCCAGCGGCTTCGGGTGGTCGACGTCCTGGAGCAGCTCCATCCGCTCCTCGTACTCGATGCCCTCGGCCTTCATCTCCTGGACGGCCTCGCCCCGCGCCCTGTTGACCTGCGCCGCGAGGATCTGCCGCGGGTCGTCCAGCGTCGCCTCGATCACCGACAGCACGTCCAGGGCGTAGGACGGCGACGCCGGGTCGAGCACCTCGAACGCGGCCAGCGCGAACGTCGACAGCGCCTGGTTGAGCGCGAAGTCCTCCTGGAGGTCCACCGTGACGCGCGCGTACCGGCCGAGGTCGTCGGGCTCGGGCAGCACCTCCACGACCCCGCCCGCGAGCAGCGACCGGTAGATCGCGATGGCCCGCGAGATGTGCCGCCGGCGCGCCGCCGGCTCCTCGTGGTTGTCGGTCAGCAGCCGCTTCATCGCCTGGAACGCGTTGCCCGGCCGCGCGATCACCGACAGCAGCATCGCGTGGCTGACCTGGAACCGGGACCGGAGCATCTCCGGCTCGGCCTCCTGCAGCTTGGCGAAGACGTCCTCGTCCCAGCCGACGAACCCCTCCGGCGGCTTCTTGCGCTGCACCTTCCGCCGCTTCTTCGGGTCGTCGCCCGCCTTGGCGAGGGCCTTCTCGTTCTCGACGACGTGCTCGGGCGCCTGCGCGACGACGAACCCGACCGTGTCGAACCCGGCGCGCCCCGCCCGCCCGGCGATCTGGTGGAACTCCCGCGCCCGCAGCCGCCGCACCCGGTGCCCGTCGTACTTGCTCAGCGCGGTGAACACCACGGTCCGGATCGGGACGTTCACCCCGACGCCGAGGGTGTCGGTGCCGCAGATGACCTTCAGCAGCCCGGCCTGCGCGAGCCGCTCCACCAGCCGCCGGTACTTCGGCAGCATCCCGGCGTGGTGCACCCCGATCCCGTGCCGGACGAACCGCGACAGGTTCCGCCCGAACTTGGTGGTGAACCGGAAGTTGCCGATCAGCTCCGCGATCCGCGCCTTCTCCGCCTTGGTGCACACGTTGATGCTCATCAGCGCCTGCGCCCGCTCGATCGCCGCGGCCTGCGTGAAGTGCACCAGGTAGATCGGCGCCTTCTGCTCGGCGAGCAGCTCCTCGATCGTCTCGTGCAGCGGCGTCACCCGGTAGTCGTAGATCAGCGGGACGGGCCGCTCCGCCGAGGTCACCAGCGCCGTCGGCCGGCCCGTCCGCCGGGTGAGGTCCTTCTGGAAGAAGGTGACGTCGCCCAGCGTCGCCGACATCAGCAGGAACTGCGCCTGCGGCAGCTCCAGCAGCGGGATCTGCCACGCCCAGCCCCGCTCGGGCTCGGCGTAGAAGTGGAACTCGTCCATCACCACCACGCCGATGTCGGCGTCGGCTCCGTCCCGCAGCGCGATGTTGGCCAGCACCTCGGCCGTGCAGCACACGATCGGCGCGTCGGCGTTCACGCTGGCGTCGCCGGTCATCATCCCGACGTTCTCGCGGCCGAACATCTCGCACAGGTCGAAGAACTTCTCCGAGACCAGCGCCTTGATCGGCGCGGTGTAGAACCCGACCTGCTCCTTGCCGAGCGCGGCGAACAGCGCCCCCGCCGCGACCAGGCTCTTGCCCGACCCGGTCGGGGTCGACAGGATCACGTTGGCGCCGGACACCACCTCGATGAGCGCCTCCTCCTGCGCCGGGTACAGGGTGATCCCGCGCCCCGACACCCACCGCTCGAACGCCTCGAAGAGCGAATCGGCGTCGGTCTCGTTTCCGGAGGGAAGCTCATCGATAAGGCTCACCCCTCCATCCTGCCCCCGATCGCCCACTGCCCGTGCCGGTGGGCGTCCCGCGCTCACACCAGCGCGTGGCCGTACGCGGCCGCCAGGGGCTTGAGATCGGGTTCGCCGTACAGCGCGCGCATCTCCTGGAAGACCTGCTCCTTGCCCGCGCCGAACCGCCGCACATGGACGGCATAGGTGTCGGCCGACACGAAGACCGGCGGATTGGTCTTGCTGTGGAACTTGTCGGCGTACATCACGAGCCGCTCCTCGCCGGTCTGCGCGACATAGTCGCCCGGCGGCAGCGGGAGCGCCTGCCGCTCGATGTCGTCGCGGGTCAGCCCCATGCCGGTGTGGCAGGAGCAGAACCGGCAGATCACCTCCGGGAAGCCCTCGTCGCGCAGCAGCTCGTGCCCGAGCACCCCGTGCCGGACGTACCCCTTGAAGTCGATCTCCCCCGCGGCGTCGTAGAGCCGGTACACCCCGATGTCGTGCAGCAGGCACCCGGCGCGCACCAGGTCCGCGTCGACGTCGAACCGGCCGTCGGCCATGATGCGCTCGGCGATCTCGCACACGATCGCGCAGTGCGTCCAGACCAGCTCGAACGCCTCCCGCCCCGGCGCGCACCGCTCGTGCAGCGCCCGGATCTCCGCGTCACTCGGAACCCGCATCCCGCAAGCCTAGATCGGCTCGCGCGCCGGGCCGGGCGCGCGAGCCGGGAAGCGGGGATCAGGCCGAGGTCTCGGTGCGGTCGCCGCCCCAGAGGGTGTGGAACGAGCCGTCCCGGTCGACGCGGCGGTAGGTGTGAGCGCCGAAGAAGTCGCGCTGGCCCTGGGTGAGCGCGGCCGGCAGCCGGTCGGCGCGCAGCGAGTCGTAGTAGGCGAGGGCCGTGGAGAAGCCGGGCGCCGGGATGCCGAGGCGGGCGGAGGTGGCGACGACGTCGCGCCAGGCGTCCTGCGCGTCGCCGACGGCCGCGGCGAAGTGGTCGTCGGTCAGCAGCGTCGGCGTGTGCGGGTCGGCCTCGTAGGCGGCGCGGATGCGGTCCAGGAACTCGGCCCGGATGATGCAGCCGCCGCGCCAGATGGTGGCCATCGCGCCGAGGTCGATGTCCCAGCCGTACTCGGCGCTGCCCGCCTGGATCTCGTGGAAGCCCTGCGCGTACGCGACGATCTTGGACGCGTAGAGCGCCTTCTCGACCGCGTCGGCGAAGCCGGCGCCGGCTCCGCCCGTGCGGGACGGGCCCGGCAGCCCCTGCGCGGCTTCCCGGAGGGCGGCATGGCCGGAGACGGAGCGGGCGAACACGGCCTCGGCGATGCCGCCGACCGGGACGCCGAGGTCGAGCGCCGTCTGCACGGTCCAGCGCCCGGTGCCCTTCTGCTCGGCCTGGTCCAGCACGACGTCGACGAACGGGCGGCCGGTGGACGCGTCGGTGTGCGCGAGGACCTCGGCGGTGATCTCGATGAGGTAGGAGTCGAGGCGGCCGGCGTTCCAGGTGCGGAAGACCTCGGCGATCTCGGCGGGCGCGAGCCCGGCGGCGTGCCGGAGCAGGTCGTAGGACTCGGCGATCAGCTGCATGTCGGCGTACTCGATGCCGTTGTGCACCATCTTCACGAAGTGGCCGGCGCCGTCCGGGCCGACGTGGGTGCAGCAGGGCGTGCCGTCCACCTTGGCGGAGATGTCCTCCAGCAGGGGGCCGAGCGCGGCGTAGGACTCGGCGGAGCCGCCCGGCATGATGCTCGGGCCGTGCAGCGCGCCCTCCTCGCCGCCGGAGATGCCGGTGCCGACGAAGTGCAGGCCGCGCTCGCGGAGGGCGGCCTCGCGGCGGCGGGTGTCGAGGAAGTTGGCGTTGCCGCCGTCCACGATCATGTCGCCGGGCTCCAGCAGCGGCGCGAACTCGTCGATCACCGCGTCGGTCGGGGCGCCCGCCTTCACCATGATCACCAGCCGCCGGGGCCGCTCCAGCGACGCGACGAACTGCTCGGGCGTGTCGGCGGGCAGGAACGTCCCCTCGCCGCCGAACTCCTCGACGAGCGCCTTGGTCCGGCTCGGCGTGCGGTTGTGGACGGCGACGGCGTGCCCGTGCCGGGCGAGGTTGCGGGCCAGGTTCCGGCCCATCACCGCCAGTCCGGTGACCCCTATTCGCGCCTTCTGCATTGGCTCACTCCTCCTCGTGTGCGACCCTGACCGAGGGGTTGTACGCGGGGCATGATCCCTCTGTTCGAGTGCCGGACCGGTGTGCCCGGGCTCGGCGCGGGAACGGGTCGCGCGGTACAGATCATGGTCAACCTTCACTTCGATGGTGACATTCCAGGGGGTGCGGATGCTGGGACTGCCGGACGAGGCGGCGGCGTGTCTCTTCGATCTCGACGGGGTGCTGACCCGGACGGCGTCCGTCCACGCCGCGGCGTGGAAGGAGATGTTCGACGGCTACTTGCGGGAACGTTCCGAACGGACGGGCGAGCCCTTCACCGAGTTCGACCCGGTGCACGACTACGGCCGGTACGTCGACGGCAAGAAGCGCGAGGACGGGACGCGTTCGTTCCTGGAGTCGCGGGGCATCACCCTCCCGGAGGGCGATCCCGGCGACCCGCCGGAGAAGGAGACGGTCCGCGGCCTGGGCAACCGCAAGAACGCGCTGGTGCTGAAGCTGATCGAGGAGAAGGGCGTCGAGACGTTCGACGGGTCGATCGACTACGTCCGCGCGGCGCGCAAGGCCGGGCTGAGGACGGCGGTGGTGTCGTCGAGCGCCAACACCGTCCAGGTGCTGGCGACGGTCGGGATCGCCGATCTGTTCGACGCGCGGGTGGACGGCGTCGTCGCCGCCGAGCGGCACCTGCCCGGCAAGCCGGCCCCCGACATGTTCCTCGCGGGCGCGCGGGAGCTGGGCGTCGAGGCGGCGCGGGCGGTGGTCTTCGAGGACGCGCTCGCGGGCGTGCAGGCGGGCCGGGCCGGCGGGTTCGCCTACGTGGTGGGAGTCAACCGGGTCGGCGACGCGCACGCGAAGGCGCTGGCCGAGCACGGCGCCGACGTGGTGGTCGACGACCTCTCCGAGCTGCTGGAGGGCGAGTGACGGAGCTGAAGGGGCAGAGCGCCGCCGACCGGCCGGTGTTCATGGTGGAGCCGTGGTGCGTGCGCGAACCGGAGCTCCGGCTGGACCGGCTGGCGCAGGGAGAGTCGGTGTTCGCGCTGTCCAACGGCCATCTCGGCATGCGCGCCAACCTCGACGAGGGCGAGCCGCACGGGCTGCCGGGCACGTACCTGAACTCGTTCTACGAGCAGCGGCCGCTGCCGCACGCCGAGACCGCCTACGGGTACCCGGAGTCGGGGCAGACGGTCATCAACGTCACCAACGGCAAGGTGATCCGGCTGCTGGTGGACGACGAGCCGCTCGACGTGCGCTACGGCCGCGTCCACCACCACGAGCGGGTGCTGGACATGCGCGAGGGCACGCTGACCCGGCAGGTGGAGTGGACCTCCCCCGCCGACAAGACGATCAGGGTCACCTCGGTGCGGCTGGTGTCGCTGACGCAGCGGGCGATCGCGGCGATCTGCTACGAGGTCGAGCCGGTGGACGGCTCGGTGCGGGTGGTCGCCCAGTCGGAGCTGGTGGCCAACGAGGCGCTGCCCGGCGGCGGCAAGGACCCGCGCGCCTCGGCGATCCTGGACAGCCCCCTCGTCAGCGAGGAGCACTTCGCCAACGGCACGAAGGTGCTGCTGCTGCACCGGACGCGGCGCAGCGGGCTGCGGATGGGCGCCGGCATGTCGCACGACATCGAGGGCCCGGAGTCGATGCGGGTGGAGACCGAGAGCGCCCCCGACGTGGGCCGGCTGACGGTCGCGACCCGGCTGGAGCCGGGGCAGAAGCTGCGCATCGTCAAGTACATCGCCTACGGCTGGTCGAGCCGCCGGTCCCGGCCCGCGCTGCACGACCAGGTGGTCGGGGCGCTGGCGGGCGCGCGGCAGACCGGCTGGGAGGGCCTGCTCGCCGAGCAGCGCGCCTATCTCGACGCGTTCTGGGAGGGCGCGGACGTCGAGATCGAGGGCGACGCGGAGATCCAGCAGGCGGTCCGGTTCGGGCTGTTCCACATCCTGCAGGCGGGCGCGCGCGCAGAGCGCCGCATGATCCCGGCCAAGGGGCTGACGGGTCCGGGCTACGACGGGCACGCGTTCTGGGACACCGAGACGTTCGTGCTGCCCGTGCTGACCTACACCTCCCCCAGCGCGGCGGCCGACGCGCTGGCCTGGCGGCACATGACGCTGCCGCTGGCCTGCGAGCGCGCCCGGCAGCTCGGCCTGGACGGCGCGACGTTCCCGTGGCGGACGATCCGCGGCCAGGAGTGCTCGGGCTACTGGCCCGCCGGGACCGCGGCGTTCCACATCAACGCCGACATCTCCGACGCGATCGTCCGGTACGTGGACGCGACGCGGGACGAGCAGTTCGAGCGGGAGATCGGCCTCGACATCCTGGTGCAGACGGCGCGGCTGTGGCGCAGCCTCGGCCACCACGACGTCGGCGGCGTGTTCCGCATCGACGGCGTCACCGGCCCGGACGAGTACAGCGCGATCGTCGACAACAACGTCTACACCAACCTGATGGCGCGCCGGAACCTGCAGGAGGCCGCCGAGATGGCGATGCGCCATCCGGACGTGGCCGACCGGCTCGGGGTGAACGCCGAGGAGGCCGCGTCGTGGCGGGACGCGGCGGCGGCCATGCTGATCCCCTACGACGAGCGGCTCGGCGTCCACCCGCAGAGCGAGAGCTTCACCAACCACGCCCGGTGGGACTTCGCGTCCACCAAGCCCGACCACTACCCGCTGCTGCTGAACTACCCGTACTTCGACCTGTACCGCAAGCAGGTCGTCAAGCAGGCCGACCTCGTGCTGGCCCTGCACCTGTGCGGGGAGGCGTTCACCGACGAGCAGAAGGAGCGCGACTTCTGCTACTACGAGGGGCTCACCGTCCGCGACTCCTCGCTGTCGGCGCAGACGCAGGCCGTCGTCGCGGCGGAGGTCGGGCAGCTGGAGCTGGCGCACGACTACCTCGGCGAGACCGCCCTGATGGACCTGCACGACCTGAACCGCAACACCCGCGACGGGCTGCACATCGCCTCGATGGCGGGGGCGTGGAGCGGTCTCGTCGCCGGGTTCGGCGGGATGCGGGCCGGCAAGGGCGAGCTGAAGTTCGCGCCGCGGCTGCCGGGCGGGATCAGCCGGCTGACGTTCCGGATGCGCTACCGCGGCAACCTGATCAAGGTCGGGGTGACCGCGGAGGAGGCCCGCTACGAGCTGCTGGACGGCCCGGGCCTGCCGCTGTGGCACCACGGCGAGCGGTTCACGCTGGGCGACGACGCGGTGGAGCTGCCGATCGAGCTGATCCCGGCGCGCCCGGCGCCGACCCAGCCGGCCGGCCGCGAGCCGGCGCCGCGCCGGTTCGACCCGCACGTCCGGGCCCAGCGCCGCCGCTAGCTAGCGGGCGGCCGGGTCGCTCTCCGGGGCGCAGGGCGCCGCGCTCTCCGGCGGCGGC
>NZ_JBFARO010000196.1:0-10538 GCF_040677125.1 Actinomadura sp. NPDC049382 | reverse complement strand
GCGGATGATGCGCGACGCCAAGATCACCCAGATCTACGAGGGCACCAACCAGATCCAGCGCATGGTGATGGCCCGCCAGCTCCTCAAGTAGCCGGGGACGCCGTCCAGGAGAGCCGGATGCGCCCGCGCGCCCGGCGCCGCGAAACTCGTGGCCTGGGCGGCGAGCCGGCCCCCGGTCCCGGCTGGCGAGCATCTTGGCCGCCGGTGTGCTCCGCCCGAGGATCGCCGCGATCCGGTCGAACGGCACCTCGAGGACATCGTGCAGCACGAAGGCCGCCCGCTCGGCCGGGGTGAGCGCGTCCAGGCAGATCCGCCCGGTCACGGTGGTCAGCCGCGGGTGGGCTGCGGCCCGGTGCCGAAGATCAGGGCGGCGGCGCGGTTGAGGACGTCCGCCCGGTCGCGACCGTCGTGGTCGGCCGCGAGGGAGTGGTGTCCGATCGCCACGCAGAAGGCGATGAGGCAGCGGGCCTCGACCTCGTCGGGATCGGAGCAGAAGGTGCCGATCACTTCGCGCAGGAGGCCCATGCGCCGGTTGTCCACCCGCCGCAGGCGTTCGGCCACCGCCGCGTCCCGCCGGGCCCAGTCCCGGACGGCGAGGTCGATGGGGAGCAGCCGCTCGCTGGAGAACGTGAGCATGCCCGCCCGCCGGGCCTTGACCTCCGGGGCGCCGCCCTCCTTCTCGACGCGGTCGATCACCTCGTCGACGCTCTCCCGCTCCCAGGCGTCCAACATGGCCTCCAGCAGCGCGTCGCGATCGGCGAAGTACCCGTAGAACCCGCCCTTGGTGACGCCGAGCCTCTTGGCCAGGACCTCGACGCGCACGGCGTCCGGGCCGCCCGTGGCCAGCACGCGCAACCCCTCTTCGATCCAGTGGTCCCGCGGTGTCCGGGGAACGCCCATCGAGTGCCTCACCTCACATATACGCCACCGTATAAACGCGTTAGCCTGCTGTTATACGCAACCGTATACCTGCTGAGGGCGGTAAGACGGCCGCCGACGTCAGTGCCCGCACCCCTATGAGGTGAAGATGCGGCTCTCCAAGTCAGCCCACGTGCAGCAGCCCTGGCGAATCCACGCCATCGCCCCCGACTTCCAACTGCAGGATGTGTGGTCCTACCGCACCCCCGGCGCGGGACCGGACGACTTCCCCGTAGTGCTCGCGCTGTTGCAGAACGCCGCGGGATTCAGCAAACAGCCCAGGCTGGTCAAGTTCCTGTTCGCGGTGCGCTGGAAACTCGGTCGCCTCCTCGGATGGGACGAGCCCGGCACCGGCCTCGGAACCAGAGTCGAATCGGTGCGCGATCGCCTGCCGGACGACCTCGCCGAGACCACCGTCCCGGATTCCGGCGACTCACCGTTCTCGCCCGTGTACCGGCTCGGCAACGAGGACGTCCGTGAACTGGCGAACAAGACCGTCCACGGCATCATGCACCTGGGCTGGGCACCGGCCGCCGCCGGTGACTACGAGCTGCGAATGGCCGTCCTGGTCAAGACGAACGGCCGGTTGGGCCGGCTCTACATGGCCCTCATCGCGCCCTTCCGCCACCTGGTCGTCTACCCGATGCTGACCCGCCAATGGGAACGCGCCTGGAGAAACCGCCCCCCGACCACCAAGGTCCACCGGCCTTGATACTGACGGCCCGGCTGTAGACGAAACTCCCGCTGCAAATCAGAGGTCGTGGCGGCCCTGCTTGATGGCGTCGATCAGAACCCGGGCCGCTGCGGTGCTCACGACGAGCCATGGGCCGCCGGGATCCTTGGAATCACGAGCGGCAACGACGCCGGCCGTCTGAGCCAGCTCGACGCATTCGGCGCCTGCCCCCTGGCTTCGTGAGGATTTCCGCCAGGAGGTGCTGTTCAGCGGGTGGAAATCAGCCGTGCCGTGGGGAGGGGATGTCTTCATCGGGCTCGTCTCTCACTTCATCGAGCAGCCTGGTCAGAAACTGGACGGTCGTGTCCTTGTCCAAAGCTGCGGCCTGGAGATGCCGATACATGCGGCTATGAGTCTCAATATCGTGAGGTTGCTCTAGATACAAGGCGTTGCGTGCCATGTCGATGTAGACGATCGTCGGGTCGTCCTCGTACTCGAGCAGCGTGAATCCGCAGGCCAGGCCCGGATGCATCCCCGCCGAGAAGGGAATGACCTGCACGGTCATGTGCTCGGTCTCGCCAGTGTCGATCAGGCGTTGGAGTTGCTCTCGTCGTTGGGCGGCTGTACCGAACGGGCGTCGAAGCGCGGCCTCGTCGATGACCGCCCACAGTTGTGGCGGGTCGGAGTGATCGAGGATGCGCTGCCGTGTGACTCGGAAGTCGATGCGGCGTTGGGTCTCCTCCGGGTCCCGGATCAAGTCGCCGCGGATCGCCGCGCGGGCGTAGGGGACGGTCTGCAGGAGGCCCGGGATGACGAGGGGCTGGTAGGTGTAGATGCGCGCGGCCTCGGCCTCGAAGCCCGCGTAGGCGCTGCCGAGGACGTCGCCGAAGTCCCTCTCCCACCAGCCGCGTTCGCGTGAGAGGCGGGCGAGGTTGAGCAGGGCTTCCCGCTCGTCGTCGGAGACCTTGTAGTAGTCGAGCAGGACGCGGATGTCGCTGATGTTCGGCTGCGGCCCGATGCCCGTCTCCAGCCGGTTCATCTTGCCCTGGCTCAAGTCGATGTCACCGCGGACCTTGTCGGCCGTGAGCCCGGCGTCGTGGCGCAGCCTGCGCAACTCCCGGGACAGGCGCCGGCGAGCGATGGTGGGGCTGCGGCGGTCGGCGGTGGCGGACATCGGTCGCTCCATGGGCCGGACGGGGTCGGGGGCCGTCCAGCATCGTAGTCACTCTCCGGAACGGACACATGACAATCAATCGGACGACTTCCAGAATGGAACTTCCAAAGTCAAGGATGTTGGGCCATGCTGAGGGTGCTGTCACTGTGCGTCGGTGCACGTGCGCGCCGGGTTGCCGTCACTGAGGGCGAGGCTCTGGTGGCCAAGGGTCCGAATCGTCCTGGTGAGTATGGCGCATCTGCGGTCGGTGGCTTGACCCCCGGGAGCGAAGGAGACGATCGATGTCGGTGTCCGTCGGCGCTGTGGTCGAGGCGCGGCCGCCGGTGAGCGGTGGGGCCGTTCGGGTGGAGGCGCTCGGCGTGGCCGCCCTGCCGTCCGCGGTGCCGGTCGCGCGGTACTTCGCTCGGGCGCTGCTCGGGGCGTGGGAGGTGGGCGAGGCCCGCCGGTGGGCGTGCCAGCAGGTTCTCTCGGAGTTGGTTAGCAATGCGCTGGAGGCGACGGGCGAACCGGGCGGGACGGACATCGAGGTGCGCGGTACGGCGATGATGTTCGTCCGGTTCCAGTTGTGCGCCGCGCATCTGGTCGTCGAGGTGCGTGATGACAGTGCGGCGCCGCCGAAGGCCCGTCAGGCCGCCCTGCTCGACGAGGGCGGGCGGGGCCTCATGCTGGCCGAGTCCCTCGCGTCGGGCTGGGGGTCGTACACGCTGCCCATCGGCAAGGTGGTGTGGGCCGCGTGGAACGTCGCCTGATACTTCGGCTTTGCCTGGCGGTCAAAGCCCATGCGTTCGCCCTTGACTTTCGCACATTGGGGATGTTCGATCTCACATGTGGAGAGTTCGGAGAGAGTTGCTGCGCTCATTGAGCGGTTGCGGACCACCGAGCGCGTGACGGTGGGGGAGCTGGCCGAGGAGACCGGGGCGTCCGAGATGACGATCCGGCGCGACCTCGATCAGCTCGCGGAGCGCGGGGTGCTGCGGCGGGTGCGGGGCGGGGCGGTGAGCCTGCTGCTGCGCGGTGAGGCGATGCCGTTCGCCGTCCGCGAGCAGGAGGCGGTCGACGTCAAGGAGCGGATCGCCGCCGAGGTGGACGGGCTGCTCGCCGACGGGGAGGCCGTCATCCTGGACGGCGGCACCACCACGCTGACCGTCGCCCGCGCGATCGCCGGGCGGCGGCTCACCGTCGTCCCGCTCGACCTGCACGCGGCCAACGCGCTGAGCGGTGCGCCGCAGGTGCGGCTGCTGGTCCCCGGCGGCCGTACCGCGCCGGGCGCGCTGGCGTTCACCGGGCCGCTGACCGAGGCGTCGCTGGCCTCGCTGCGCGTCGACACCGCGGTCCTCGGGGTGTGCGGGCTGTCGGCCGAGCACGGGCTCACCGCGCACGAACTCGACGAGGTGCCGGTCAAGCGGGCCGCGATCGCCTCCGCCCGGCGCGTCGTCGCCGTGTGCGACGGGGCCAAGTTCGGACGCACCGGCCTCGGGCTCGTCTGCCCCGCCGCCACGCTGGACATGGTGGTGACCGACCGCTCGGCGCCCGCGGCGGCGGTGTCCCGCCTCCGCGACGCCGGCGTGGACGTCCGCCTTGTCTGACCAGCGGAGGAAGCTGCGGGCGGGACGGGCGGCCACCTTCGCCTACTTCGGGCTGAACGGGTTCGTGCTGGGCATGTGGATCGTCCACATACCGGTCATCGAGGACCGCGTGGGGGTGGGGCATGCCGTCCTCGGGTGGCTCCTGCTGCTGCTCGGCGCGGGTGCGCTTGCCGGGATGCAGGCCGCCGGTCGGTTCACCGACCGGGTCGGCGCCCGCGTCATGGTGCCGCTGAGCGCGGTGTTGTGCAGCGCCGCGCTGGTTCTGCCGGCCCTTGCTCTGAACGCCTGGACTCTGGGTGCGGCGCTGCTGGTGCTCGGCATCGGCAACGGCACCCTGGACGTCTCCATGAACTCCCACGCCGTGCAGGTGGAGCGTGGTTACCGGCGGCCCGTCATGTCGGCGTTCCATGCGACGTTCTCGCTCGGTGGAGTGCTTGCCGCGTTGGTCGGTGCCCGCACGCTTGGGTGGGGCTGGTCCCCGGTGGTGTCGCTGGGGGCGGCGGCGGTCTTCGGGGTTGTCCTGGCCGTGCTGACCGCCCCGGCGCTGCTGCATGGTGACTCTCCCCAAGGGACTGCTCCCGGGAGTGGAGCCCGCGCTCGGACGCCTAAGCGCATCTGGATGATGGCTGCTCTCGCGCTAATGGTCATGTTGTCGGAGGGTGTGGCCAACGACTGGAGCACCCTGCATCTGCGTGATGCCCTGGACGCGTCCGCCTCTACGGCCGCCTTCGCCTATGGGGCCTTCGCCACCGCCATGACCATCGGCCGTCTGCTGGCCGATCGGGTGGCGGCGCGCTTCGGGCCGGTCGCCGTCCTGCGGTATGGCGCTGCTCTGGGCGCGTTCGGTCTGGCGGTGGCGGCGCTGTCCCCGTGGGTCCCTTCGGCGCTCGTCGGCTGGGCCTTGGCCGGGGCCGGGTTGTCCGGCTGCGTGCCTCAGTTGTTCAGTGCCGCCGGTCACCACGACCCGGACGCCGTCGGCGCCAACGTCTCGCGTGTCGCCGGGCTGGGCTACCTGGGGATGCTCGCCGGGCCCGCCGTCATCGGCCCGCTGACGCATGTGATGCCGCTGAACCTGACGTTCTTCCTGCCGGTCGTGCTGTGCGCCGTTGCGGCCGCCACGGCGGGCATCCTGCGCACTCCGCAGACGGCCCCGGACGTCGTCCACCCTGCGGAGGCACCGAACGGCTGACATTTCCGGCGAACTTCCGAGGGGGTCGGTAGCGTCACAGCGGCTGGTGATCAAGCGCGGGTGACGCGACGGACGGAGTGATCGGATGCCGGATCCGCTGGAGCCGGGAGACCCCGAACGGATCGGGGAGTTCTGGCCCGCCGGGCGGCTGGGCGCCGGCGGGCAGGGGGTCGTCTACGACGCCTACGCCCCCGACGGGACGCGGGTGGCGGTCAAGGTGCTGCACGGGGCGCAGGAGTCGCCCAAGGAGTTGCAGGCGATGGCGGCCGAGGCCCGGGCGGCGCAGCGGGTCGCCTCGTTCTGCACGGCGCGGATCCTCCAGGTGCGGCTGGAGCCGCCGCGTCCCTACATCGTCAGCGAGTACATCGACGGGCTGAGCCTGCAGGCCGTCGTGCGGGGCACCGCCGACCGGGACGGGCGGCTGTTCACCGGCGACGACCTGCACCGGCTCGGCATCGGGATCGCGACCGCGCTCACCGCCATCCACCGGGCCAAGGTCGTCCACCGGGACCTGAAACCGGGCAACGTGCTGCTCGGCCCGGACGGGCCCCGGCTGATCGACTTCGGGATCGCGCGGGTGCTGGACACCCGCTCGGCCGACGCCGGCACGTTCGCCGGGACGCTGCCCTACATGGCCCCCGAGGTGTACGCGGGACGGCAGGCCGGGGCCGAGGCCGACGTGTTCGCCTGGGGCGCGATCATGCTGTTCGCCGCGACCGGCGAGCACGCCTTCAAGGGCCTCGCGCTGCCGGAGATCGCGCACCGCGTCCGGACGCACGAGCCCGACCTGGACGTGCTGCCGGAGACACTGCGCCCGCTCGTGGGCGCCGCGCTGGCCAAGGAGCCGCTGGCCAGGCCGTCCGCGACGGAGATCCTCACCGCGCTGACCGGCGACCCGCGCGACGGCTCCGACCTGGTCGCCGCGGGGGCCGCGCAGGCCGTCCTGGAGGCCCGCTGGGAGCCGGGCGACCCCGCCCTCGGCAAGGTCGCCGAGGACGCCTACGCCGCCCTGCCGCCTGCGGCGCAGCGGCTCGTCCCCGAGCTGTTCCTGCGGTTCGTGGTGCCGGGCGAGGACGGCGGCCTGACCACGCGCCCCATCCCGGAAGACGAGCTGTTCGACCGCCAGGACGACGCCGAAGCCCAGACCCTGCGCGAGGTGGTGCAGGCGTTCGGGCGGCTGCTGCTGATGTCGGGCGGCCAGTTCGTGCTGACCCGCCCTGCGCTGCTGCGGGCCTGGCCGCGGCTGCGGGGCTGGGTCGAGGCCGAGCGCGACGGCCTGCGCACGCACCACCGCATCCGCCAGGCCGCCCGCACCTGGGCCGAGCACGGCCGCCGCCGCGCCGACGTCCTGACCGGGGCGCACATGGACGAGGCGGTGCGCTGGGCCACCTCGGGCGCCCGGCGGCCCGCGCTGAGCCGCCTCGAACGGGACCTGCTGGACGCCAGCGCCCGCGCCCGGTACGCGCACAAGCGCCGCAACCGGGCGATCGCGGGCGTGCTGGCGGTGACCGCCGTGGTGGCGCTGGGCGCGACGGGATGGGCCGTCGACGCACAGCGGACGCGGAGCGAGGAGCGCGACATCGCGGCCTCGCAGCAGCTCGCCGCGCAGAGCCGGCAGTTCGCTGGCTCCCCGGAGACGGCGGCGCTGCTGGCCGTCGCCGCGCAGCGCGTCCACGAGACGCCGGAGAGCCGCGCCGCCCTCCTCGACGTCGTCACGCGGTCCGGCCGGGGCGCGGTCGCCGGGTACGGGCCGAACCCGATCACGGTGGCGGCGGGCGGCGGGCGGCTCGCGTTCGGCAACGACGACGGCACGGTGGCGGTCTGGGACGTGAAGGCCCGCAAGCAGCTCGGAGCGCCGCTGCGGCTGCTGCCGGACGCCGACTACCGGGACGACCTCGTCCTCCCCGTGGCGCTGAGCCCCGACGGCCGGGTGCTGGCCGCCGCCGGCAGCAGGGGCAACCCCTCGGAGGCGCCGGGAGCCGCCGGTGATGTGGTCAAGGGCACCGTCCGGCTGTGGGACGTGACCACCGGCAAGCCGCTAGGCGACCTGCCCGTCGCCCACGCCTCCTCGGTGACCTTCTCCCCAGACGGCAAGACGCTGACCGTCATTGGCGCCGACGGAGTCACCGTCTGGGACGCGCAGAC
Source organism: Actinomadura sp. NPDC049382 (assembly GCF_040677125.1). Taxonomy (NCBI): domain Bacteria; kingdom Bacillati; phylum Actinomycetota; class Actinomycetes; order Streptosporangiales; family Thermomonosporaceae; genus Actinomadura; species Actinomadura sp. NPDC049382. The sequence continues at coordinate 2,853 of NZ_JBFARO010000196.1, read as the reverse complement.
CCGCCGGCGCACACGCCTGGTGCCCTTCCCGCCGTCCTTCACGTATCTGTCCCGCTCCCACGAGGGCAGCAAGGCGGCCCTCAGCGCGGACACGGGAACGGCCGTCTTCGCCCTGCCCGGCGCACTGGAGATATGGGACGTGCACGCCGGCCGCCGCAAAGGGACCATCCCCGGCCCGGTCGACGAGGTCGCGCTGAGCAGGGACGGCCGGACCATCGCGGCACGGCACAACAAGACGATCCGGCTGCGCGACACAGGAAGCGGCCGGACGATCGGCACGCGCATCCCCATGAAGACGGAGTACGTCCAGAGGCCGCTGTTCACGCCCGACGGTAAGACCTTGCTCATCGGCACCGACATGTGGGACGTCGTGCGGGGCGTGCGCGCGGGGGCCGTCAGCGGCACCGGCCAGGAGCAGGTCCTCGCGGGGGCCTTCACCGACGAGCGGACGCTGGTCACCGTCAGCGGCGTCGCCGGCCTGGCCGACAGGAAGAACGCCGTGCGGCTGTGGGACACGAAGGTCCATCAGCCGCTTCCCGGCCCCTTCGTCCCCGTCGAGAAGGCCGACGAGGTGATCCTCCCCGCGACGAGCGGCGACGGGCGGGTCCTCGCGGTGGCCCACGCGCCCGGCGGCGCCGGCATCGGCTACTCGTCCTACAGCGCCGCGACCGGCGGACGCGTCGCCGGACCAGTCGGCCCGCCGCCGAACCTCGCCGACATCCTGGGGACGGCGATGGCCGTCAGCGCCGACGGGAAGAGCATCGCCTCGGGCAACACCTACGGCCAGATCTCCCTGTGGTCCGGCGGCCGCTGGACGGGGCCGTTCGAGGGCGGCCCGGGATCCATGCTCAACGTGATGGCGTTCAGCCCGGACGGCCGCACCCTCGCCACCGGCGGCGGCGCCCAGACCCAGATCTCGACGCCGGTCGTCGACGGCAAGGTGCAGCTGTGGGACGCCCGGACGGGCCGCATGCTCGCCGTGCTGGGCGACTCGTCCCAGCAGGTGGCCTCGCTCGCCTTCAGCCCGGACGGCCGCACGCTGGCGGCCGGGATGGGCGCGGCGGTGCACCTCTTCGACACCGCGAGCCGCCGCGACCTCGGCGTGCTCGACAACCCCTCCGGCTCGGCGACCGCGCTCGCCTTCAGCCGCGACGGCCGGACCCTCGCCACCGGCGGGAACGGGGCGGTCTCGCTCTGGGACGTCCGTACCCGGCAGTCGCGCGGCGCCCCCATCAGCGGCCACAACGGCCAGGTGACCTCCGCGGCCTTCGACGCCTCCGGCCGCACCCTCGCCACCGGTGGCGCCGACGGCACCGCCCTCCTCTGGGACGTCGCCAGCCACCGCCAGCTGGGCTCACCCCTCACCGGCCACACCAAGGCGGTGACCGCCGTGGCCTTCGACGCCGGGAACAAGACCCTCATGACGACCGACGGCGCCGCCGTCCTCCGCCACTGGAACATCGCCATGCCCGCGAACGCCACCGGCGCGGCTTGCGCCATCGCCGGCCGCTCCCTCACCCGCAAGGAATGGACGAAGTACGTTCCCTCCGGCGTCCCCTACCGGGCCATCTGCCCGACCTCCCGATAAGCCGGAACAACGACAAGGCGAGAAGAGAACGCATTCCATAAACCTATTGACCAGTGATCGCCCCGCCGTGGAATATCAGGCGCCCACATTTTCCGGTGGGAGTCTTTCGTCGTGGTGGAGGTGCCTTGGACGGCTATATCGACGTGGTGCGGGAGCGGGTGGTCGGCGATGGATGCGAGGTGACCACCGAGGAGGTCGCCGGGGCTCCGGCCCTGGTCGCCTACCGGTCGAACTGGCGGGCGCTCTCCAAGATGCACCTGTTCACCGTCGTCGCGGAGAGGGAGAGCGTCGATGCCGCGACGCTGGAGCAGTTCACGCGCGAGGCGAGCCAACTCGGGAAGAACCGCAAGGGGGCGATGCGCGGGGCGCAGTCGGGCGTCCTGGTGATCGCGGCGCTGGTCACGGAGTACGCGGACGAGCCCGCCAAGGTGGTGGCGGGCAGGCCGTTCCGGCAGGGAACCGGCGGATTCGCCGCGCTCGTCCAGCCGGCGGTGGTCGACCTGACGGAGAAGAGCGTCTACTCGTTCCGGGGACGCAGGATCTGGGGCGCGCTGCTCGCCTCGTACCTTCGCAAGAAGAGCATGTTGTACCTGCCGGACCCGCAGTAGCGAGCGCTGGGGGACGGGCGCCTCGCCCGTCCCCCAGTGGCGCGGGTCATTCGTGGGAGACCTTCATGGTGATCGAGCCGTCCCTGTTCAGCCTGGGGCTGAACGTGATGCCGTTGTAGGTCACGCTGGAGTTGGAGCGCGAGGCGTTCATCGAGCTGGACATCACGGTGCCCTGGCCCCGGCTGCTGAGGGTGATCCGGTTCTCGTCGACCCTGATGCGGATCGGCGCCATGCCGTACTTCTTGTCGAGCTTGATCACCTGGCCGTCGCGGACCTTGACCTCGCAGTCGGCGTCCGCGCACTCCTTGAGCTCCTTGGCGTGCTTGCCGTCCTTGGTGTCCTTGGTGTCCTTGGTGGACGGCTTGGACTCCGGCGGAGCGGCCTCCGACGGCTGCTCCGCGGCGGGCGGGGCCGCCTGCGACGGCTCCTCCGCCTCGGACGGCGGTGCCGCGTCGGACGGCTCGTCCGCCGCGGGCTGGTCGGCGGCGGGCTGTTCCGCCGCGGGTGGTTGGGCCACCGCGGGCGGGGCCGGGTCGGGTGCGGGCGGCGGCGCCGCGGCCCCGGCGGCGGCGTGGCCGGCGGGGTGCGCCCCCCAGGCGGCCGCGGTGGTGGTGTGCAGGCCGCGAATCCGAGGCGACAACCTCTGGTCTCCTGGAT
>NZ_JBFARO010000195.1:0-10632 GCF_040677125.1 Actinomadura sp. NPDC049382 | reverse complement strand
CAGCCACACTCGTACGCTATCGACAAGTTGGCCCCATTCGTGATCACATTTTCGGCTGGAGCAGCCTATGCGGCGTGATGACGTCTTTCGCCGTTGGTCTTACGGCTAGTGCTCAGTCTGAGCCATTGCTGTCAGGAACCAGCGCAGTTCCTTGCTGGGGTAGTCGGGCGGGTCCCAGCCGTTGATGACCGACAGTAGCTCCGCGTAGCGTTCGCGGCGCGGATCGGCGGCGGCGGTCAGGTAGGCCGCGAGGCTTTCGCGCAGGGCTGCGTCGTCTGTCTGGTCTTGGACGGCGGCGTAGGCGGTGGTGATTTGTTTGACGGCCTGAGCCGCTTCCGGGGAGTTGGTGGTGACGCCGGCTGTCAGTAGCGGGGCCACGGTCTCCGCGACGCGCGCGACGATGGGCTTGCGCGGTGGGGCCGTTTCCAAGGCGGGGTGCTCGGTGAACAGGCCGCGCATCAGTGACCGGAACTCCGGGTCTTCGGCGAGTTCGGCCAACTCCACCCATGCCTCCAACTGCTCGGACGTGGGGTCATCGGGCAGTTCGGGTGCCATGGATCGGTGCAGGACGCGCGAGAGCGGGCCCGCGTCGGGATCCCCGAATGCGCTGTGCAGGAAGTCGTCGACGAGGGCGTCACGCTCAGCGGCGGAAAGGCGGGCGAGTCGGTGCATGAAGTCCATCTCCTCGGGTGTGGAGCCGCGCCTGGCCGCTGCTGAGAGCACCGCGTAGCGCAGCCGCAGCACTCGCATCTGCACCGCTACTGCCTCGGCGTGGGTGGCGGCGGCCTCTGCGGCCGGTAGTCGGCGGTCCAAGATCTTCTCGATGGTGGCCAGGTCGATTCCGAGTTCGCGTAGCGTCCGTACCAGGCCGAGGCGCACTACGGCTTCCGGTGCGTACCGCCGATGCCCTGCCGCGCTTCTGCCGGCCTCCGGCACCAGTCCGCGCTCCGAGTAGAAGCGCACGGCCTTCACCGTGACTCCGCCGAGCCGCGCCAACTCGCCGATCGAGTAGCCACCGTCCATGCCTGAAGCCTGGCACCTCCCCCAAGGGGAGCTTCAACCTGTAATGATCTTCTGCGGATCGGGGCGTGCGGAGGGGGCTGACTGGTGTCCGGTGACTTTGAGTTGACCATGGACGAGCTTCGGGTCGTGGCGCGTTTCGTGGCGGAGAGTGCGCAGGACGTCCTGCCTGTGTTCGAGGAGGCCGTTCCGGGGGATTCCCGGCCGCGTGCGGCCCTTGATGCCGCGTGGGAATTCGTCAATGGCGCCCGGCGGACGAAGTTGCAGCGTGTGACGTCATTGGATGCCCACCGGGCGGCGAAAGAGGCGGATACCGAGGTCGCTCGTCTTGCCGCGCAGGCTGCTGGGGACGCTGCGTCCGCCGCTTATCTGCATCCGATCGCGCGGGCCACTCAGGTCGGGCACATCTTGCGGGGTCCGGCCAACGCGGCGCGGATCGGCGAGTTGCAGGCCGGAGATGATTACGCGGTCGGAGACATGCTGATCGAGCAGACTCGGGGACGGGCCACGCCCGTGCTGGTCGATGTTCTGTCGCGGTATCCGCTTGCGCCGGCCGGTAAGAGTCGCGCTGCCCAGCTCATGAGTGCTCTGGACGCTTCCTTGCGAGCCCGCTAAAGGACGTCGTAGGTCAGGTGTGTCGCGGTCGATGTCGGGATCACCGTGCGCTGCACCAGTGTGCGTGGTGCCCCGCCCCTGAATAGGGGTGTTCCGGCGCCTAGGACGACAGGGGCCAGGTGAAGGGCCAGCACGTCGACCAGCCCGGCTTCGAACGCCGAGGCGATGGTGGCGCCGCCGCCCATGAGGATGACGTCCTTGTCCACCGCCTCGGCTGGCCGCCGGGCGGCGGCTACGGCGTCCGGCAGGCCCGTCGTGACGAACGTCCAGTCGAGGCTGGTGAGCCGAACCGACTCCGGCCGCGAGCTCGTCACGACGAAGAACGCGGGCTTGCCCACCTCGCCGGCGCCGTACCCGGTCGTGTCGTCCCAGCCGCCGGGTCCGTCGACGATGTCGAAGAGGTTGCGGCCGAGGATGACGGCGCCCGAGCGGGACGTCCCCTCACGGAGGATCCGGCGGTCGTCGGGGTCGTCGGAGAAAGCCCAGGTGTGCAGGGCCTCGCCACCGGTGCCGAGACCGTTCTCCAGGCTCGGGTCAGGGCCGGTGACGAAGCCGTCCAGGGAGACCGAGATGTCCGCGATGATTTGCGTCATGTCCAGGCTGACTCGCCGCGCCCCTGAGACTCATCGCTATGCCGACGTCCTGCGCCGGAAAAGAACGGCCGCGAGCGGCACGCTGATCACCACCATGCCCGTGAGCCAGGCCGCCGCCACCGCGCCGGAGGAGCCCATCGGCTGGTCCAGGAGCAGTGAGCGGAGTGCTTCCACGATCGGTGTGATCGGCTGGTTGTCGGCGAAACCGCGCAGGGCGGCCGGCATGGTCTCGGCCGGGACGAACCCGTCCGACATGTACGGCAGGAACAGGACGAGGAAGCTGAACGCACCCGCCGCCTGGACCGACTTGACCAGGAGCCCCCAGAGCACCGCCAGCGACGACACCGCCACCACGTAACCCGCCAGTAGGGCCAGCGTGAACGCCCAGTCGACGAGTCCGGCGTCCGGGCGGAAGCCCAGGGCGACCGCAGCGACCAAGGCGATGCCGCACGCCGCGACGTTGCGGACCAGCGAGGCGACCACATGCCCGGCCGGGACCGTCCAGCCGCTGATCGGCAGGGTGCGGAAGCGGTCGATCATGCCCCCGGTCATGTCCTCGGCGATGGCCGAGGCGGTCAGCGCGGCGCCGTAGCCGCCGGACATGAGCAGGATGGCGGGCACCACGAAGTCGATGTAGGCGAGGCCGCTGGAGCCGGTGTCGATCGCCCCGCCGAAGACGTGCACGAACAGCACCATCATGATCACCGGCAGCGCGGTGTTCACGATGAGGCCGTCGAGGAGGCGCAGTTCGCGGCGCAGGTCGCGGATGACGAGGCGGCGCAGGTCGCCCGCCGCTGCCAGGACGGCGCTCATGCCGCTCCCTCCGTGAGTTCGAAGAAGACGTCGTCGAGGGTGGGGGCTCGCAGCTCCACGCGCTCGACGGTGACGCCCGCGCGGTGCATCAGGTCCAGCGCGTGGCGCAGGTGGTCGGGGCCCTGGACGGCCATGGTGACCTCCCGTGCCTCCGCGTCGAGACGCGCCGAGGTGTCGCCGTTGAGCGCCGTCGCGGCGCGCGGTACGTCACCGGTCGCCGCCAGGCGCAGCAGCAGGCGCTCGGCGCCCACCTGGCGCTTCAGCGCGGCGGGAGAGTCGTCGGCCGCGACGCGGCCGTCGTTGATCACCACGACGCGGTCGGCGAGCCGGTCGGCCTCCTCCAGGTACTGGGTGGTGAGCAGGATGGTGGTTCCGGCGGCCAGCAGTTCCCGGATCACCGACCACAGCTCGGCGCGGCTGCGCGGGTCGAGCCCGGTCGTGGGCTCGTCCAGGAACAGGATGCGCGGCTCCGACACCATGCTCGCCGCGAGGTCGAGCCGGCGCCGCATGCCGCCCGAGTAGGTCGCGACGCGCCGGTTCGCGGCGGCGGCGAGGCCGAAGCGCTCCAGGAGTTCGCCCGCCCGCCGCCGGGCCCGGCGCCCGCCGAGGTGGCTGAGGCCGGCGAACAGTTCGAGGTTCTCCCGCCCGGTCAGCAGCTCGTCCACCGTGGCCTGCTGGGCGGTCAGGCCGATCGCCCGGCGCACCGCGGCGCCCTCGCGGACGACGTCGTGCCCGCCGACGGTCGCCGTGCCGCCGTCGGGGGCGAGCAGCGTGGTCAGGATGCGCACGGTCGTGGTCTTGCCCGACCCGTTCGGGCCGAGCAGGGCCAGGAGCGACCCGGTGGGCACGGTCAGGTCGATCCCCTTCAGGACCGGGGTCCCCCCGAACGACTTCGTCAGGCCGCGGGCCTGGATCGCTTCTGCGAATGTCATACTGTGTATCGCGTTCACTATTTTGAGTATGCACAATTTCAGCAGCGGGTCAAGAAGGAGGGGTTCCATGGCGGACGACCGGACGCTGCCGCCGGTGCTGCGGCGCATGTGGGGACGCGAACCGGCGCCGCGCCGCGGGCCGCGGCCGCGGCTGGACCTCGCCGCGATCACCGCCGCCGCCATCGAGATCGCCGACGACGAGGGGCTGGCCGGGGTCTCGATGGCCGGTGTCGCCGCCCAGGTGGGCGTGGCGGCGACGGCGCTCTACCGGTACGTCGGCAGCAAGGAGGAGCTGCTCATCGCGATGACCGACGCCGTCGTGCCGGAGCCGCCCGAGCCGGACGGCCTCCCCTGGCGCGACTACCTCGCCCTCTGGTGCCGGGCGCAGCGCGACGCCGTCCTGCGGCACACGTGGCTGCTGTCCGTCGACCGGCTCGCCCCGCCGCTCGGCCCGCGCCGGCTGCTGTGGCTCGACCGCGCGCTGGCCTCCCTCGGCGGCACCGGGCTGCACGACGGCGAGAAGGTCAACGTGGCGACCGCCCTCGCCGGGTACGCGATCACCGACGCCGCGTTCGTCCACGGGGTCGGGGGCGGCGACCCGCAGATGGAGGCCGCCGAGATCGACGGCGCCGCCGACTACGGCGACATGCTGGCCGAACTGCTCGACCCGGCGACCTATCCGGCCCTGTCGGCGGCGATGCGCTCGGGAGTCATGCAGGGCGCGGAGGGCTGGTCGGACGACGGCGACTTCGTCTTCGGCCTCGACCTGCTGCTCGACGGCATCGAGGCGCTGATCGAGCGGCGCCGGGCGGCTCGCCCGGCTGCGTCTCAGGCCGGAGTGGACGACTCGTGCACGCGGCCGGAGGAGCCGAAGACCAGGTAGCGGTCGAAGTCGGCGGCGAACCAGCGGTCGTGGGTGACGGCCAAGACGGTTCCCGCATAAGACGCCAGGCCCTCCTGGAGGGCTTCGGCGCTGGCCAGGTCGAGGTTGTCGGTCGGTTCGTCCAGGAGGAGCAGCGTCGCGCCCGACAGTTCGAGGAGCAGGATCTGCAGGCGGGCCTGCTGGCCGCCGGAGAGCGTCTCGAACGGGCGGGAGCCCGCGGGGGCCAGCTCGTAGCGGGCGAGCGCGGCCATGGCGTCGTTGCGGGTGAGCGCGTGCCGCGCCATGACGATGTCCGCCGGGGTGCGGCCGAGCAGGTCGGGGCGGGTGTGCGTCTGGACGAAGAGGCCGGGCACCACGCGGGCGCCGAGGCGGAACTCACCGGCGTGCGGGACGTCGTGCCCGGCGAGCAGGCGCAGGAACGTCGATTTGCCCGAGCCGTTCGAGCCCAGCACCGCGACGCGTTCGCCGTACCAGATCTCAGTGGCGAAAGGGCGGGTCAGACCGGTCAGCTCCAAGGATTCGCAGATCAGGGCTCGTTTGCCGGTGCGGCCGCCGCGCAGCCGCATCCGCACGTTCTGGTCCTTGGGCGCGCTGCGGGGCGGGCCCGCCTCCTCGAAGCGCGCCAGGCGGGTACGGGCGGCCTGGTAGGACGAGGCCACCGCGTCGTTGTTGGCCGCGCGCTGGCGGAGCAGGTGGACTAGCTGCTTCAGGCGGGTGTGCTCCTCGTCCCAGCGGCGGCGCCGCTCGTGGAGGCGTTCGGTGCGTTCGCGGCGGGCCTGCGCATAGCCTGCGAAACCGCCGCCGTGGACCCAGATGTCGCGTGACTCCACGGTGATGATGCGGTCGGCCGTGTCGGCGATGAGCTGCCGGTCGTGAGAGACGAGGAGGACGGTCTTGGCCGTGGCGCGCAGCTTCTCCGCCAGCCATTCCTTCGCGGGCACGTCGAGGTAGTTGTCGGGCTCGTCTAGAAGGAGCACTTCGTCCGGGCCGCGGAGGAGGGCTTCCAGGACGAGACGCTTCTGCTCCCCGCCCGAGAGGGTCGTCACGCCGCGCGTCTTCGCCTCGTCGAACGACAGGCCGAGTGCGGCGGTCGTGCAGGCGTCCCAGACGACCTCGATGTCGTAGCCGCCCGCATCCGTGTAGTCGGTGATCGCCTCGGCGTAGGCGAGCTGGGTGCGCTCACTGTCGTCCAGGTTGCGTTCAGCGCGGGCCAGGCGCTCCGCCGCGCCGCGCACTCGTTCGGGCGCCACCGACAGCAGCAGGTCGTGGACGGTCCGGGCGTCGCGGATGCCGCCGATGAACTGCCGCATCACGCCGAGGCCGCCGGTGCTCGTGACGACACCGTCCGACGGCTGGACGTCGCCGGCGATCAGCCGCAGGAGCGTCGTCTTGCCCGCGCCGTTCGGGCCGATGAGCGCGGCCTTGGCCCCCTCCCCCACGCGGAAGGAGACGTCGTCCAGCAGGAGACGCCCGTCGGGCAGGGCGTAGCTCAGCCGGCTCACCTCGATGTGCCCCACACACTCTCCTAGTACAGCGGTCGAGTTACTAGACCAATGATCCGGTACTCGTTCAATGTACTAGTCTCGGTCGCATGACGGAGAGCGTGTGGTTGCGCGAAGGACGCCGGTCACGGCGGGAGGGGCCGCCGCTGTCCCGGGAGCGGATCGTGGCCGAGGCCGTGGCGCTGCTGGACGAGGAGGGCGCCGGGCGGCTCACCATGCGGCGCCTCGCCGAGCGCCTCGACACCGGGTCCACGACGCTGTACTGGCACGTCAAGACCAAGGACGACGTGCTCGAACTGGCCCTCGACAGCATCTTCGGCGACGTGGCCCTGCCGCACGGCGACCAGGACTGGCGCGCCGCCGTGGTCGCGCTGATGTCCGGCTGGCGGCGCGCGATGCTCGACCACCCGTGGTCGGCGGCGGTCCTGGGCGGACGCCCCCTGCTGGGCCCCAACGTGCTCGCCCGCACGGACTTCCTCTACGCGACGCTCGCCGCGACCGGACTGACCGGTGCGCGCCTCGCCACCGCCGCGTACGCGGTGGCGAACTACGTCATCGGGTCGGCGCTCATGGAAGTCGGCGCGCAGGATTCCACCCCCAGCGCCGCCGCCGAGCATCTCGCCCGCAGCCGCGACCTGTACCCGGCTCTCGCCGAGCACGGCCACCTGGACGACGGCGACTGGGACGCCGCGTTCGTCCAGGGGCTCGACTACCTCCTCGACGGGATCGGCGGCGTCACTTCCCCGTGAGGGTGACGACCTTGAGGCCCGGTGCCTTGTTGATCTCGCCGGCGCAGAACCGCTCGGTGACCCACTGCTTCTTGGAGAAGAGGCGGGTCTGGTCCGCGTAGTGCGGGGACGTCGGGTCGGTCGACTGCGAGTAGGTGAGAAGGGTCCGGGTGTCGGGGCACTTGTCACCGTCGAACGAGACGACCTGGACGTAGCTGGAGCCCGTGGTGATCTCCGTGTAGCCCTTGCCCGGCGTCCACGTGCCCTCGACCTTGTTCAGGATGCCGAGGTTCTCGGTGCCGCCGCCGATCGGGATCCGCTCGCCGTTGCGGGTGACGTACTGGTGGTCGCCGAGCGGCGCGTCCAGCGGGATGTTCGACTTCTTCAGCTCGTCCACCGCGTCCAGCAACGCCTTGCGGGCGGCCAAGGAGCCGGTGTTGAAGTCGCGTGGCGTGTTGACCGGGTCGGACGCGTTGAACGGCGTCTTCCACAGGTCCCACGCGGAGAGCGCCTTGCGCCAGTACCGGTCGAAGAGGAGCGCGCCGCGGCTGCCGGTGTCGGCCGTCTTGTCCCACTTGGCCAGGACGTCGCAGGGTTCGCCGAGGCGCATGTCGCGGCACATCGTCACCGTTCCGGCCGCGGCGAGCTCCCCCGCGTGGTTGCGGTTGGCGAAGACGAGGTCCTGCATGTCGGAGCGGGTGAACTTGCTCGCGGCGAGCTGGTCCTGGACGGAGACGATGCCGCTCCTCGTGCGGAGGCTGCGGGCGGCCTTCTCGTCGCCGATGATGCGGTCGTAGCCGGTCAGCGGCTTCTCCGGGTTGGACAGCCAGTAGCTGTCGTTGGAGTTGGTGACGTAGTCGCCGCGGGTCAGCACTGGGTACCGGTCGGGGTCGAGGATCCCCGGCTGGACGGTCCCCGGCGCCTTGCCCGGTGCGCAGGACGACCGGGTGCCGTCCAGGATCGCGAGGCCCGCCTGCCGCAGCGTCAGGTGGCCGAGGAGGGAGTTGCAGCGGTCCGCGAACGCGTTCGTGACGTTCGGCAGCACCTGGATCTGGGCGAACAGCGCCTTGCCGCGCGCGTCGGCCGCGATGGTGTTCACCCAGGGCAGGCCCTGGGTCTGCTTCAGCGCGCGGACGGCGTCATCGGTCGTGCGGGCCTTGCCCAGGGCGAGCGAGGTGTTCGCCAGGCGCAGGTTCGTGGCGTTCGGGTCGGTGAGCGCGTAGGCGTTCCAGGTCGTCCACGGCAGCCCGATGGACGAGACGGACGTGACGATCGGCCCGTAGCGGCTCCGCCACTGCGTCCTGGTGACCGGCTTGACCGAGCCGTCCGCCTGCTTCGCCTGGACGGTGACCCGCCGCTGGGTCATCTTCTCCACCTTGCCGTCCACGAAGTAGGACGTCGGGTCGCCCGGCACCAGCCGCAGCTCGGTGAGGCTGAACGGGACGCCGGTCGCGACGGTGTGGCTCCACGCGAACGTCGAGGTGTGGCCGATGTTGACGGACGGCGACCCGAGCAGCGCGGCGCCGCTCACGTTCAACTTGCCGGGGATCGTCTGCTGCATCTGCCAGAAGCGCCGCCCGTTGTGCCACGGGTAGTGCGGGTTGCCGAGGAGCAGGCCGCGCCCGTTCGCGGTGGCGCCGCCGCCGACGGCGATGGCGTTGCTGCCCATGTCGGCGTCCGCCAGCAGCTTGCGGGCCCCCTCGGCGGCCTTAGCGAGGGGCTGCGCCTTGGCCTGCGCGGCGCCCGGAGGCGCCGCCTCGGTGATCTGGTCGGTGACCATGCCGGAGCCGCCGAGCATGGCGAGGGCGTAGCCGCGCCGGTAGACGTCCAGCTCGGTGATGGGCCGCACCCACGCGGCGCCCTTGCACGCCGGGTCGGTGATCTTGCCCTCGCGCAGGTAGCGGTTGTAGCCGGCGGCCCAGCCGCGGCTGAGTTCGCGCACCTCGGTGCTCGGGCCGTAGGGGGCGGGCGCCGCCGCCAGCCGCTCGACGACCTTGCTGTCGTTGATGCCGGTGAAGAACACGTCGCTGGCGAGGTTGGTGGACGCCGACGACAGCGCCCTGTCCGGTGCGCCGTCCGGGCCGAAGTACTTGGAGCGCTCCCCGCTCAGCGTGACGACGCCCTGCGCGAGCAGGCACAGGTCGTCCTTGGCCGCCGCGTAGCCGGTGCCGTACCCGAGGCCGGCGTAGTCCGGCGCGGTGATGTGCGGAATGCCGTACTCGGTGTAGCGGATCGTCGCCGACATGGCGCGCTCGCTGGTCGCGGCGGCGGACGAGGTCACGGCGGCGGAGGAGGTCACGGGCGTCAGGACGGCGGCGGCGACCACCGCGGCTCCGGCCGCGCGCAGGACGGTACGCGACATGGGACTCCTTGATCACAGAAGTCCCGCAAAGTTCGCACAAGTGATCGTTCCTGGCAAGACCTACGCAAGGACCTACGGGAGGAGGCCGGGAAGGTCGGCCGCGTGGTCCTGGAGGTAGGCGGCGAGCGTCTCGGGGATCAGGTCGATGGCGGCCAGGTCCGCGGGGGTGCACGGGACGAGGTCGACGTCGTAGCGGCCCCGCGCCGGGTCCTCGAACTCGGGGCCGTGGCGGCGGGACAGGTCCATCGAGGCCAGCCGGCAGACGTAGAAGGTGTTGAGGCGGTACAGCCCGGGCGACTCCTCCCCGCACGCGAAGACCTGCCGGACGGGCCCGGCGGTGGCGCCGAGCTCCTCGTCCAGCTCGCGGCGCAGCGCGGCCTCCGGGGACGCGTCGTCCGGCTCGATCTTCCCGCCCGGGGTCGTCCAGTAGACGGGCCGGTCGGGGCGGGTGCGGCGCAGCAGGACGAGCGCGTCGCCGTCAAGGAGGAGGGCGCGCACGGCCCGGCGGACCCTCACGAGTTCAGGTAGGCCAGGACGGCCAGGACGCGGCGGTGCCCGCTGTCGGACGGCGGCAGGCCGAGCTTGGCGAACACCGCGCCGATGTGCTTGCTGACCGAGCGCTCGGTGATGACGAGGGTGGCGGCGATGGTGGCGTTGTCGAGGCCCTGCGCCATGAGCCCGAGGACCTCGCGCTCGCGCGGCGTGAGCGCCTGCAGCGGGTCCTGGCGGGTGGTCATCAGCTGGGACACGACCTCGGGGTCGAGGGCGGTGCCGCCCGCCGCGACGCGGTCGAGGGCGTCCAGGAACTCGTCGACCCGGCTGACGCGGTCCTTCAGCAGGTAGCCGATGCCCTCGGCGCCGCCGGCGAGCAGCTCGGCGGCGTAGGTCTCCTCGACGTACTGCGACAGCACGAGCAGCGGCAGGCCGGGGATCCGTTTGCGCGCCTCGATCGCCGCGCGCAGCCCCTCGTCGCGGAACCCGGGCGGCAGCCGCACGTCGAGGACGGCGGCGTCGGGCCGGTGCTCCAGGATCGCGGGCAGCACCTCGGGCCCCTCGCCGGCGACGGCGACGACCTCGTGCCCGCCCGCGTTCAGCAGCATGACGAGGCCCTCGCGGAGGAGCACGTTGTCCTCGGCGATCACGATCCGCACGGCAGCTCCACCTCGAGCGTCGTCCCTTCTCCG